>CALYOH010000006.1 GCA_945228905.1 uncultured Caryophanales bacterium | reverse complement strand
GGTTCATGTGATGTGGATATAGTTTCTGGAACTGTTACTGACTCTGTCTATGGTGGCGGAGAAGGTGGTTATACTAATAACAATAATCCTGGAACTTATGTTAGAGATAATGTTAATGTAACAATTGGAAATGGTACAAGTACACCTTCAATTGCTGCTAATGTCTATGGTGGAAGTGCTTATGGTACTGTCAATGCATTAAATCAAAACAATACAAATACTACTTCAACTACAAATGTTACTGTAAATAGTGGAGTTATCACTGGAAGTGCATTTGGTGGAGGAAAAGGATCTGTTGACTTCACTCCAAGAGTTGTTGGTGATGTTACTGTAAATATTAAAGGCGGTAATATTAGTAAAGTTTTTGGTGGTTGTGATGCAGCTGGTTCTCCATCAAAATCTGATATTGTTTACTTATATGGTGGCACAGTTGGTAATGCTTTTGGTGGCGGAAATGAAACTGGTCAAACTACTACTGATATTAGATTAATTGGAACTAATGTCACAGGAAATATCTATGGTGGTTCTAATGAAAAAGGAAATATAACTACTACAAATGTTTCTGTTACTGGTGGAAGTTTTACTAGTGTATTTGGTGGAAATAATTTAGGTGGTTATTCTACAAATACAAATGTTCATTATTCTGCTGGTACTGTTACTGGAGATATATATGGCGGAGGAAACCAAGCAGATTGTGAAACTACAAATGTAACAATAGAGCAAGGTACTTTAAATTCTGTCTATGGTGGAGGATATTCCGCTGGAGTAGATAGTTCAGCTAATGTAACTATTGTATCTGGAACTATTAATAATGTATTTGGTGGAAGTAATACTAATGGTAGTGTTGAATCTACAAGTGTAGAAGTTACAACTGGTGAAATTGGTTATATCTATGGTGGAAACAATTTAGGTGGAACTACTAATGAGACTAATATACTTATTGACGATGGTTTAATAATGTATGTCTATGGTGGAGGAAACCGAGTTGGAGTTGGAACTACTAATGTTAATATAGATGGCGGAACTTACCAGAGTATCTATGGTGGATCTAATCAACTCGGAAATGTTACTACAAGTAATGTTAGAATTGGAGTAAACGGTTCTAATATTACTGCAACTGAAGTATATGGTGGAAATAATGCCGGTGGTGTTACTTCTGCAGCTAATGTTACTGTTCTTAATGGAAATTACACTACAATCTATGGTGGTGGAAATGAAGCTGCTACTGATTCTACTAATGTAATTATTGGCGAAGTTACTGCTTCTGATATTTATGGTGGTGGTAATGCAGCTGGAGTTAATTATTCAACAACTTTAGATATTGATGGAGCAACTGTTTCTAACAATATCTATGGTGGAGGAAACGAAGGTTTAGTTGCTGGAAATACAAATGTATTTGTTACTGATACTACTATAGGAAAGAATACTTATGCTGGTGGTAATGGTAGTACTGCAGTTGTACATGGTAATTCAACAATTACAATAGATGGAAATACTGTTATTGGTACTGTTACTTCCGATGCTCCAAATGCTGGATGTGTATTTGGATCTGGTAATGCCGCAAGTACAGGTCGTGAAGGAATAGGCGGTTCTAAAGCAACTGTTAATATTGTTGGTGGTTCTATTTATGGGAACGTTTATGGTGGACCAAAGATGGCAGTTGTTTATGGTACTACTGAGACTAATATAGGTTCTAGTGCAGTTAATGATAGTACATTAACTGAGTCTAATTTATATATTAAAGGAACTGTATTTGGTGGTGGTGAGTCTAATGCTTCTGGTAGTGAAACATATGACTGGAACTTCATCTCAGTTACTGATGGTATTGATGTAAATATTAATGGTGAAGGATATAGAAATCATAATCATACTTTCGTACTTAATGGAAGTATCTTTGGTTCAGGTAATGCTTCTAGTTCATCTGGACCATCAAATATCTATATTAAGAAGTTAGGTACAAGAGATAATCCTAACGAAAATATATCTATTCAAAGAGCAACAAATCTTACAATAGATGAATCTGTTATTGAACTAGAAGGAACAACAGATAGAACTAATGAATATTCAGATATTAAATATTCATTCAATATGATTGATAAATTAGTTGTTAAAAATAATACAGTTTTATTATTACAACATAATGCAAACTTACTTAAAGAATTCTACAGCGGAGTAGATTCTGGAGGAAGTCTTGTCCCTGCTACTGCTAATGTTAATGAAGAAACTGGTGCAGTACAAAGAAATGTTGATAATAGACTTTATATGATTCCTGATCAAAACTTAAATGTAACAATTACTCAAGATGCTACTGCATATGGTAAAGTTACAGGTATGACATTCTTTGGAATGTATACTCATGAAGGAGATACATATAATTATGGAGTTTATGATGATAGTTTAAGTGCAGGAGACAATGCTAATGCTAATATGGCTATTATTGGTGGTAGTTATGTTTTAGGATTACACAGTGTTGGTCATAATATTAAAGTAGATGGATTCTATTCTAATTATCTAAGTAATGACTTTACTAAAGTTGAAACTAGATATGTTGATCCTACAAGAGTTGGTGATACCGGATATAGATGGGTAATTGGTTTATCTGCTATTAACTATAATGTTACTTTAACAGCAGCTAAATATTCATCTTTCGGTACTAATACTCTTCAAATGATTGACTTTGCTGATGGTAATACAATCTTTGATATTGTAGGTGTTAATGCTTCTGGACTTGCTTCTGATGTTGAATTAGTTGATTCTAATAATGTTCCTAAAATAGGATCTACAGAAGAGGAAGCTAATGAAGTATTTGGTTTATCTCTAAAGAGTGAAACTCAAGAGTGGACTGATTATAATACTACAAAGATTTTAAGTGCTGGTGGTGGAGATAGTAAAGGCGATACTCAGTATGTTACTGATAGTAAGAAAACTGCTCCTTCACTAATGTTTTACTTATACCATGCAAAGAATATTACAAGAGAAAATGAAATTGGTACTGTTGTTATTATGATGCAATCTGCAGTACCTACAAGTGAAATTGATTTTAGGATTCAATTAGTTACAATTACTGTTACTATTGAAGCTCGTAAATTTACTGATGCTGATGCATATGATGCAGCAATTACATATGATAAGAGATATGAAATGCCTTCATCTACATCTGTTAATATAACTAATAAGAGTCAATTTACTACATATTTCTCTATGATTACTGGTTCTGAATTTAAAGATGTATATGGAGAAAATAATACTAATTATCATGCATTAGTTACTAATAGTCCATTACCTGTAGGCACTATGATTACAATGATGGAAGAAGGTGCAAATAGTGTAAGACCTAATTATTATTACTTTAAAGTTACTCAAGCTGTATATGATCAATCTTTGATTGAGTTTGGTAATGATAATCAGTGTTCATATCGACTAAGTAATTTCATTGTTATGGATAGTACAAGTTCTGGTAATACTTATAATGATGCAGAAGCTAATTTAAGATATTATCCAAATGATGCTGATTTTGCTTTTGAGGAGTTCTTATTTATATTTGACTTTAAAGAAACAAATACTACGGGTACTAGTTTAGATAATACTATATTGTTTGAGTTACGTAATGAAGATAACTTTAATGTTATGAATGTTCTTGGTATTAGACAACCAGTAATGGTTTATAATAAATATGATGATTCTAATGCTTTACTTACTCAGACAATTACTGATAATAATAATTATCTTTACTATAATATTCCTGAAAATATTTCTTATAAAACATCAATTAATTATAATGTTACTGATAATTTACAATCAGTAATTGATACTAACTATGAATCTAGTAATATGGGATTAAATGTTGCTTTCTATAATGAAAGTGGAGATGAAATAGTAAGTTCAAGTTTACTTTCTGGTACATCTATTACTCTTGATGGAGTTAAACATTTCGCTGATAGTGATGGTGTATTTAGAATAAAACTTGCTGGTAAGGTATCTAATCTTTCTAAGACATTAAGCATTGTTGCTGATAAAGGTTTACCTACAGGTAATTATCTACTTAGATTTACTTTATTTGCTTCATCTGATGGATTACATAATTCAGATGTAGATGGTGCTCATGTAGTAGAATATATAGTTACTGTAGTTAACTCTGATAATTCAATTGTTGTTGATGTAGCTGATAAAGAAAAAGTAGTAGATGGTGATACTGCTCTAAATATGAACGATTTAAATACTAATAAATATACTGTTACTTATACAAGTGATTTAAATAATCCAAATCTAAGATTAGAAGTATTAAAGAGAAAAACTGATGATATTGATTCTATTGAATATACTACAGTACCATTTAATTCTCTATTTAGTAATTCTTTAGTACAAGTTAATAGTACTGAATATAACTTAGATATGGGTGGATTAAATACTAAAGAGTTTGAATTTACTTTAAAAGATACTTTAACTTCTGGTACTTATAGATTGGTATTTAAACTATATGATAATGATCAATTAATTGATGATGATGTTAAATATGTTATCGTTAAGAAGAAAGTATCAGATTAATTTGAATTTATAAAATAAGTATGTTAATATTAGGATGGTGATAGTATGAAAAATGTATTAAGTGGGATATGGAGAGTAATTGAAGTATTAATTATTGTTTATGTAATTGTAATTACTTCATTTATCTTATCTAGAAATAAGTATAATTATACTCAATTTGGTGATTATACTTTAGTTAATATAGACTTATTAGCTGAGAAAAATATTAAAGATGTTAAGAGTGGAGATTTACTTATAGTTAAAAATTCTAATGATATAGAAAAGGGAGATGTAATCTACTACTATGCAGTTAGAGAAGATAACTATATTGTTAAGAGTAATCCAGTACTTGAAGTAAAAACAGATAATTATAATAGTTTATATACTGTAAATGATGGAGATAATAATACAATTGCAAGTACAAGAGTTTTAGGTAAATATGCTTCTGTTCATCATACTTGGGGTAGTGTTTTATCTATTCTTGAATCTAAGTTTGGATTCTTATTCTTAGTACTTTTACCAATTATGGTAGTGTTTATATACCAAATCTATGAATTTGTCTTAATTCTTAAAGAAAATCCTTTAAAAGAAGAACTTGAAAAGGAAGATAAAAAAGAAAATAAAGATAAAGAGGTAGAAATACTATAAATATAAAAAAGATTATGTAAAAATAATCTTTTTTTATGTTATAATTGATAATATAGGAGAGTATATGAAAAAAAGTAAATTTTTAAGTTTTAAAAACATATATTTGTTTATTTTATTACTATGTGTAGCATATATTGGATCAAAATTTACTTTTGGTTTGTATGAGTCTTTATTAGATACTGATGTTGATGGTGATGTCAGTGATATTAAACTTAAAATAAACAATGTTAATATAGTTAATAATACTAGTGATATTAGTGAAGTAGTTGTTACTGATATTTCTTGGACTGGAGTTGCTCATACTAGACCTGGAAAGATATCTCCTGGGGCTACTGGTACTTTTAATTTAAAGTTAGACCCTTATGGTAGTGAAGTAGCAATTTTATATGAATTTACATTTGTCGATAAGAGTATTGATCCTGATAAGATTCTTACTTTTACAGACATTCGTGCAAGTAATGGTACTGTTATAAAAACTGCTGCTAATAAATATTCTGGAATAATTTCTTTAGCAGATATTGATAGAGGACAAACTATTACTCTTAATATTGATTTTGAGTATGTAGATGAAGAAGATATGGAACCATTTACTAAAGATAGTGAAAATTTAGATGATTTCTTTACTATAAATTTTGAAGCATTACAATATAATGGAGAAACTTTAGTACCATATACTGGATAGGTGATTAGATGAATAAGATTATTAATAAATTATTTGGTAATTATGCAGAAGAAAAAAAGAAGTTTCTTCTTTTTGCGTTTTTATTAATTTTATTATTATTCTTATCTTTTTATCTATTAAGATCTGCATATGCTAGATATCAAGTTGATGCTAAAATTAATGCTGATATTGATAGAGCTTTATATATAATTGGAGAAGAGAAACTAAGTTTTAATATTGAAACTGATGGTATTATTCCATCTAATGAACCTTATATTTATAAATTTAGTGTATCTAATTTTAATGAGACTAGTGTAAGTGATGTAGATATTAATTATTCTATTAGTATTCGTACTACTACTAATTTACCTATAACATTATCACTATATAGAAATCAAAATTATTCATCTAATGGTGCTACTAATATATTTAATAGTCCAATAACTAAACAAGATGAAGATGGTGCTTGGTATAGGATATATAAAACTAATAGTAGTTATGATTTTTATTATACTAATACTACTACTGATGTATATACTTTAGTAATTGATTTTCCATTAATTTATGCTAATGATACTACTTATGCAAATTATATAGAAAGTATTGAAGTAAATATAGAATCTAAACAGATAGTATAGGAGGATTATATGAATTTTGTAAGAAAACATAAAAAAATTAGTATAATTGTTCTTCTAGTATTAGTTGTATTACTAAGTATATCTTTAGTATTTTCTAGATATATATTAAATCTTGTTAATAATTATATTTTAGAGACTAAAGGATTTTACTTTAATAGTACAGTACTTAATGTTAATGATAAGGGTTATTCTATTAGTAACTGGAATGGTGTAGATTCTTATACTTTGACAATAGACCTTAATAATAGAAAGAGTGATGCTAGATATACTAAAGCAGATATTAATTATAATATTTATGCTGATTGTCCAAGTACAGTTACATGTGTATTAAGTAAAAATGAAGGTATTATTTATGAGAATACTCATACTGATAGTTATCAATTAATTGTTACTCCAGTTAGTTCATTTGGTTCTGGAGAAGAGGTAACTATAAAGACATATGTTGAGTCTACTGCTCCATATAAAAAGAAATTAAGTGCAACATATAATATTGGTGTTGAAAAGAGTAAATTCTCATATGAAATAGTAGATGCTCCTTATGATAAGTATTTAAAATTAAATCTTACTAATGCAATTACTTATTATGAAGTAGAAACTGCGTTTGGTAGTTATAATGTAGGAGATGTTATTAAGATAGAAGATTATGCTAATTTAAGTGATACTGATAAAGCTAAATGTTATTCAGCTATTGTTACTTTAACATTTGATCCAAGCGTTGTATTCCTTGATATGACTGATGATGATTATTTAAATAGATTAAGTACTAATTATCAGGAACAGACTATTAATGGACATAATTATGTTAAGAAATTTTCTTTTAAAGTAAATGCTACTTCGACTAGTACAGTATTATTTTATAAAGATGATATTACTGCTAATTATACATATCCAGTTGTTAATGATAATTCAATTATTCAAGTTGATGTAAACACAGTAAGTTAATAGTTTTATATTATTATTATTATGATATAATTTAATAGATTAGAATAGGAAGGTGAGATAATGGACAATTTAATAAATGTATATATGAATTATAAAGTTAATCACCTTATTAAGTGTGGTATTCTTCTTTATGGTAGAGATAGTAAATTTATTAGAAAAGTATTTGCTGGATATATAAGAACTTATATTGATAATTACTATTATGAAACATTTAATACTATTGATGATAATAAATTTACTTTAGATAATCTTTATAAAGAATTTACTGGTATTAGAACTGATATGAAGATGGAATATAAAGATAGAGAGATACTTGATAGTAATATAGAGTTTTATGATAATAATAAAACTATTGATGAATTAAGAGATATTACATATGAATTAGTTCAAATTGATATGATGAAATTTAATAATAAAGAAGAGATACCTGAAAGAATTAAGAATTATTTAGTTGGTACTAGATTGATTAAAGATTTATTAAATACTGAGATAGTTAATAAATTAATTAGTTATTTGACAGAAGATTTTAATAATAGACAAAGATTATTTGATACTTCTGAAAGTAATTTTGAACTTAAAATTAGAAAGTTTAGGGATAATAGTAAATATAATTATTATGAAATTACTCCTAAAATAGATGCACTAAATAACTATAGAAAAACTTTAGTAAGTAAAGTATATAAAGATAGTTGTTTTGATGAAAAAAAGTTCTATTGTATTATGCAAAAAATTTCATTATTTATACTAGATTCTATTATTAATAGAAAGAGTATTGATATGATGTTTGTTGAAATAAAAGATTCATTTGTATGGAGAGGACAATTAATTAATAGAATACTTCAATTAATGGATAATCCTCTTATTAGAAAATATGTAGTATTTGGTATTACTTATAATAATTATGTTAATCATAGAGATGCATTCTATGAAGATTATAATTTTGCATGTATACAAGATTTTAGTCATATAAATGATATATATACTAAAACAGATACTATTTATAAAGAAGGATTCTTTAATTACTTAATAGTTAAAGATTGTAAATATACTGATTTAGATTACTTTACTACATATGAAGCAGATGGTATGGAAGTATTAGTTTTTGAGGAGGAATAGAAATGAGTACATATATAAGATTTTTATTTGAATTTATGTCTGTTTTCTTTTCTGGAGTTGGTTTGATATTTGGAGGAATTATTAAAGGATTTATTCAAATGTTTAATATAAGCGAATATCTAAGTGTAATTGATTTTTATAGAAAAGATTTCGGTGGACTAGAGTGGATACTTGTAATTTTAGCAGTTATTATAATGATAGTAATTCTAGGATTAATTGTTTTAATTATAGGATTTGTATTTAGAAGATACTTTAAATTTAGAAAGACTTTAGTAGAACAAGAATCTATGTTAGAAGAGATAGGTTCATTAAATAGACAAGTTGCTACTTTAGTACAAGAGAAAGAGCAAATACTTGCTATGAAGGTATCTCAGTTAGGATTAAAACCTGGAGAGAGTGCTTCTATTGCTACTAGTGGTGGTAGTAGTACATCTAGTGGATCTGTAGGAGAAGCTAATACTAGTGAGGAAGATTCTAATGATGAGAATTTAGAAGATGTAAGTTTAGATAATATTAGATTTACTAAGTTACATGCTATTGATTTAGAATATAAAGATTATAAGATTCAAAATTATAATAATACATTTACTTTACAAGAATTAGTTGAATTATTTAGAAACTTTGCTGCTTCTAAATTAAGACTATACTATACAACTGAAATGATTAGATTATTTATATCTAGTTTAAGTGCTACTAAGTTAGTTATACTTCAAGGTATTTCTGGTACTGGTAAAACTTCCTTAGCATATGCTTGGGGTAAGTTTATTAGAAATGATGCTATTATGGCTTCTGTTCAACCTTCTTGGAGAGATAGAACAGAGTTATTTGGATATTTCAACGAGTTTACTAAGAAGTTTAATGAAACTGATGTATTAAAAGGTATGTATTTAGCTGGTTATACCGATGATGTTTATTTAACTGTACTAGATGAAATGAATATTGCCAGAGTTGAGTATTACTTTGCAGAAATGTTATCTATTCTAGAAATGCCTTCTAGAGATGAATGGATAATTGAGTTAGTTCCAAGTTCTTGGGATACTGACCCTAAAAGATTAACTAATGGTAAATTAAAGATTCCTGGCAATATGTGGTATATTGGTACAATCAATAATGATGATTCTACATTTGCAGTTACTGATAAAGTGTATGACCGTGCTATGCCAATAGATATTAATGATAAAGGACAAGTATTTGAACCAGTAGAAACTGATTCAATGAATATTAATAACTCTTACTTAGAAGGATTATTTGCTGAAGCTAAAAAGAATCATCCTTTATCAAGTGAGATGGAACAAAAGATTGAAGAAATGGATGACTATGTAATTAAACATTTCCGTATTGCTTTCGGTAACCGTATTGTTAAGCAAATGAAAGACTTTGTTGCTACTTATATTGAATGTGGTGGACAAGAAGTTGATGGAGTTGACTATTATATAGCTCGTAAAATCTTACGTAAGTTTGAACAATTAAACTTAGCATATATTAGAGATGAAATTGATCCTTATATTGAATTCTTAGATAAGACTTTTGGTAAAGATCATTTCAATGAATGTAAAGATTATTTAAATAGACTTAAGAAAATGGTTTAATGACTAGAGGTGATTAGATGGATATAGAAATTTTAGATGAAGAAGAAAAACTTCAGGAAGAAGAACAATTAGATCCAACTGATAAATTCCTTAATAATTTAAGTTCTACGTTATTCATAAAAAGAGATTATGATATGAAAGAATTTAATTATGAATGGGTTGATAAATTAGAAGATACTATTCCATATATAGATAATATTCTTCGTAACCCTAAGAGATTTATCATTAATGATGAAGAGATTGTTAAAGTTGAGTTAGCAAAACGTGTAACTGTTGAATCTGTTATCCATCTATCTCAACATACTAATCTTATTCAAAAGATTGAAGATAATGGTGATGTTAAACCTTCAAAAATATTAAATATTAATCGTGAAGAGAGTATGGATACTTATGAAAATAGATTTATCTTTACTCTAATAAATAATACAAGACAGTTCTTTGAAAATAGAACTAATGCTACTACAGGAAATTCATATTGTTTAGATAAAAATATTATGAGATATGAAGCAATTACTAAAGTAGATGCTGATGATTTAAAAATATCTATAGACTTAAGTGACATTTCTAAGATAGTTAAAGAAACTGGTGGAGAAAGAAATCACATGAGTTTAAAAGATAGATTATATAAAATTAAAGTACAATTAGATGGATTTACTGGTACTGAGTTATGGCAAACTCTTAATAGATTACACGTACCTCCAGTTAGAAGTCCAATTAGAAAAACAAATGTTATTTTAAAGAATCCTAACTTTAGAAAAGCAGAAGAATTATGGAATTATATTCAAAGTTTTGAAAGTAAGGATAAAAAAGAAAAAGATAAAAGAGATTATTATGATAGAGGTATATTAAAGAATGAATATGATCAAGCATTCTTAATGTCTTTTATTGCTAATAAAAATTTAATTAATTCTAGTCAAGATGCTAGTGAAACAGTTATTATTAATCAAATGATGAAGAGATTAATAGATAATTTATTAGATTCTTCTGAGGAGTTAGATGAAGATAAAATTGCTTATTTATTTAGTAAACAATTAAAAACAATTAAAGAGAAGAATGAAAAGAGAAGTAATAGTATATTAAAAACTATTGATAGATGTTTTGATAAGGAATTAAATAATTATAATGATATTATTAGAATGTTAGGAAAAGAGGCTTAAAATGGAAAAAATTTTAGATAATAAAATATTTAAAATCATTTTTGGTATTGTTAAGGCAGTATTCTTTATAACAATTTGTTTATATTTAGCATTTATAATAATTCAAAATGTCTCTGGAAATAGAAGTGTATTTGGATATAGAATGTTTGATATAGCTTCTAGTTCGATGAGTGGAGTATATGAAGTACATGATGTTATCTTAGTAAAAGATTTTGATACTAATAAATTAAAAGTAGGAGATGACATTGTTTATAATGGAGAAAGAGCGGGACTAGATGGTAAACTTGTTACCCATAGAATTATTGCTATAGAAAATAATGAAAAAGATGGTGGAAGAGTATTTACTACTAAGGGTGTTAAGAATGATATAGAAGATCCAGCTATCTATGATGATCAAGTTTTAGGTAAAGTAGTTGGAATTGTTCCTGTTATTTCACCAGTTAATCATATTGTTAAGAGTCAGTTAGGATTCTTCTTATGTGTATTTTGTCCAATAGTTATAATTATTTCTTTAGAAGTTTTTGCAACTCTTAATGAAATGAAAGAAGAAAAGTTAGAGATTGCTAATGAAAAAGAAACTGATAATAATAAAGAAGAAAAAGAAGAAGAGACTGAAATATTAGAAATGGAAGAGGAAAAAGAAGAAGACAATTCAGATGATATAGAATTAAAAGTAGATAAGTTTTTAATTGAAGATTCAAATGATTAAGAATAGATATTAATTGTAGAAGGGAGGTATATGTATGAATCAAGATGATTTAAAAGATAAAAGAAAAAGTAGACGTAAGAAGTTAATTTTTCCTTTACTTTTCATATTATTTACTTTAAGTATTAATGCTTATGCTTGGTTTGCATTTATATCTCAAGCTACATTAAATGTTGATATGAGTGTTGCAAGCTGGGATGTTGAATTTACTGAAAATGATGTTGTAACTAATTCAGTTAATGTTGCAATTACTGATATGATGCCTGGTATGTTAGATTATAATCATACTGTTCAAATTAATAATAATGGTGAAGTATCAGCTGATATTAGTTATTGGCTTACTAGTGTGAAAGTGTTAGGTAATGAAATAAATGTTACCAATTCAGAACAAGTACTTAGTGATTTTCAAAATAAATATCCATTTTCATTATTAGTTAGTACTTCTAGTGATACTGTAGCTTCAGGAAGTAGTGCTAATTTTAATATTAATTTATCTTGGAAATATGAAGATACCTCTAAATATTACCAATTAGATAACCTTTATACTTATAATCCATCATTTATTTATTATAATAAGAGTGGAACTAATTATACAGAAGCAACAGTTACTGACATAACATTTCCATCAATGAGAAATAATTTATATTTATATAAAGATGATGCTGATACTTATTTTGGAGAAGCATGTGGAAAATATGAAAAAGATAATAATCTTCCATGTATAGAAATGAAATTCAAAGTAGTAGTTCAACAAGTTAATTCATAATAAAAAAACAGTTTATTAACTGTTTTTTTGTTTGAACTGAATTGCTAGAGAAATCTTTGTTGTTTCATTATCTAATTGATATGATGTATCATCTTGATTATTCATTGTTTGTGTTGCTTCATCATCATCCCATACAAAGTAAAATCTTATTTTAGTTTGTTCTGTATTCTTAGTAAAATCTTTACTAAATGTATGATCTGTTATATCTATTCTTGTGCCTGAATCATTAAGTTCATATTGTTTTAATACAAAGTCTTGTAAATCTGTAGCTTCTTTTGAATCAACTATTTCTACGTTGTAATCTACATCTACATTTACTGTTTCTATTATTATATCAAAATATCCTGTACTTCCAGGTGCTATTGTATTTTCTTTTACATATGGGTTGGTATCAAATACTGGTATTATCTCATTTTCTAAAGTTCTAGATTGTGTAATATCTTCATTATTAACTTTGATTAGCCAACTTGCTATAGTAGCATTTAATTCTCCTTCTAATTGTTTTCTATATTTAGCGTATGATGTTTGAAATAAATATGTTATAGATAAACATAATGTAAGAAAGAAGATCATTATAAAAGTCAAATCTTTTCTTTTCTTCATATTCTATACCTCTATGATAATTTTAACATAATTTATATTTTTTTGATATAATTATTTCAGGTGATTTACATGAAACTTGAAAATCAATTTAGATATTTAGTTGGTGGATATTATGGAGTTTCTTTAATGGATGAATATTCATTAAAAGAATTTGTTATGGATGATATAAAGAAATATATTATTGATTTTATAGAAGTTAATCCTATTAAAGATTATGATTATAAAAAAGAAGCTAATGATATTAAAGATAATGTTAGTGAAAGAGTAAAATTACAAGATGCTTTACTAGTACTTAATAAGATTAATGGACCAATGGATTTAGTTTTTCTTATAAAAAAGAAATTAAAAAAATTGGATAGAAAATGATTTCACATTTCTATTTAATTTATTTTTAAAATATGATATATTCTTATTATAAGGAAGGTATTGATATGAAAAGAATTTTTAAAATTTCTATTATTATGAGTTTTGTATTACTATTTTGTAGTGCATGTGATGGAGACGTTACTAGAGATTTAAGACATGATGGATTTACTGTAGGAGGAGAATTTATATGTAGTTCATTCTTTCCAGAAAATAAAGATGATACTAGTTATGAAAAAATTAAATATTTAACTGGTACTCATATTGTTACGAGTGAAGGTAAATTATATGAAATTAATTTAGGACAAACATATGCAAATAAGATGAATTGTAAACTTGCTGATACTCAAATTACAGTAAAGGCTATTTTTGATAATAAGATTATTAAAGGTACTGATAATAAATATTATTATTTAGTTGGAGAAAATAGTGTTAGTCCATATACTGCAGTTACTTCTGGAGATAATAGTTATGATATTTATGATTTATTATTAAAAGGTGAAGATGTAGTTAAAGCACAAACTGCTAATAGTAATACAGGTAATTATTATGTTTTAAAGACTGATGGTAATGTTTATAGTATAACTATTCAAAAAGCAGATAGAAATTCTCCTGCAACTATAGTTAGTACAAGTGTTATTTATAATAAGAATGATTATGGTAATACAATAATTGATTTTAATTATGCCGGAGATTCAGTTAATACATTTATTAGAACTACTGATAAATTATTTAGAACTAGAGTTACTAATGCTGAAGAATGTTCTAAATATGCGGATATTCAATGTACATATGCAATTGCTGAATCTGAATCATTTGCTAATTGGAAAGATAGAATTATTGCATTTAATGGTTCTACTTTAATAACTGATTATAAAAAAGTATTTAGTGTACAAAGTTAAAAGACTTAAAGTCTTTTTTCTTTTTATCTAAATATGTTATAATAAGTGGGAATTGGAGGAGTTTATGCTAGTAACTAATGAATTTAAAGATTATGAAATAATAGATGCTTCTAATGGAATGAAATATGAAAGATGGGGTAAATATTATTTATTAAGACCAGATCCACAAGTTATTTGGGATAATGGTGATTTAGAAGAAAAATATAAAGATAAGATTGATGCAGTTTATTATAGAAGTAGTAAAGGAGGAGGACATTGGGAAAATAAAAGGTCTATTCCTTCTAGTTGGACAATTAATTATAAAGAATTAACTTTTAATATTAAACAAATGGGTTTTAAACATACTGGTTTATTTCCAGAACAAGCAGTTAATTGGGATTATATGATGAATAAGATTAATAATTCTAATAGAGAAATTAAAGTACTTAATTTATTTGCTTATACTGGTGGAGCAACAGTTGCTTGTTTAAAAGCAGGTGCTCATGTTACTCATGTTGATTCTTCTCGTGGAATGGTTGATTGGTGTAAGGAAAATGTTTCTAGTAGTAATTGTGATACTACTAAGGTTAGATATTTAGTAGATGATGTAATTAAATTTGTACAAAGAGAAATTAGAAGAGGAAATAAATATGATGCTATTATAATGGATCCTCCAAGTTATGGTAGGGGTTCTAATGGAGAAGTTTGGGATATTGAAAAGAACTTAAATTATTTAATTAAGATATGTAGTGAAATATTAAGTGATAGACCATTATTCTTTTTAATTAATTCATATACTACTGGTCTTTCTAGTACTGTTTTAAGTAATTTATTAAAATTAAATATTAAACATAATGGAACTATTACTTGTGGAGAAATTGGTTTACCTATAGGTAATGGTGATTTAATATTACCTTGTGGTATATATGGAAGATGGGAAGAAAATGAGTAAGTTAAATGTTTTATACGAAGATAATCATATTATTGTAGTAGTTAAACCATATAATATACTTAGTCAGGGAGATAGTACTAAAGATAAGTCTATCATGGATATGGTAAAAGAATATATTAAGGTTAAATATAATAAACCTGGAAATGTATATTTGGGTCTTGTTCATAGATTAGATAGACCTGTAGGTGGAATTATGGTATTTGCTAGAAGTAGTAAAGCTGCTGCTAGACTTACTAAGGCTTTTAATGAACATTCTATTACTAAAAAGTATCTAGCAATAGTACATGGGAAAATTACTGGTACTGGAGAATATGTTGATTATATTGAAAAGAGTGATAATGGTAATTCTATTATTAGTGAGAATGGTAAGAAAGCCGTTTTAGAATATGAAGCTTTATCATATGATAAGGAACATGATTGTACTTTGGTATCAATAAATTTAAAGACTGGAAGACATCATCAGATAAGAGTACAATTTTCAAGTAGGGGACATTACTTACTTGGAGATCAAAGATATGGGGTACTTGATAATACTCAAATATGTTTATTTGCTTACTATTTATCATTTGTTCATCCTGTTAGTAAGGAGGAACTTAAATTTGAATATTATCCTCCAAAAGAAGGGTATTGGAAGAGGTTTACATATTAGTGTAAATCTCTTTTTTTTTATAGACATTTTTTACAGTGTAAAAATTTTGTATTAAAAAATAAATTATTGCAATTGAGTTTATAATTTGCTATCATATTATTAGATTATAGAATAAAGGGAGTAGATAAAATGAATTTTGATGTATCATGGTTTACAACTATACCTGGATTGTTTATCACTGGAGGTATAGTATTATTAATCATTGCAATTATTATATTAATTGTAACAGGAAAGAAAGGTAAAAAAGAAAAGGCTAAAAAAGAGGGAGAGGCTGCTTTAGTAGATCCTAATGCTACTATGGCTGTACCTGGAGCACCAGTTCCAGAAGCTGCTGTTCAACCAGTACCAGCACCTGTTGCTGTTACACCAGCACCAGCACCAGCACCTGTAGCTGTTCAACCAGTTGAAGTTAAAACACCTGCTGTTGATCCAATGGCTGTTGCTGCTGCTACTGCAGTACCTGCTGCACCAGCACCTGTTATGCCTGAACCAGTTCCTGTTACTCCAGAGGTTGCACCTGTAGCTGTTCAACCAGTACCCGTTCAACCTGAACCAGTTGTTCCTGCAACACCTGAAGTAGTAACTCCAGTTGCTCCTGTAGCACCTAAAGCTGTTGCACCAGTTGCAGTACAACCTGAAGTTGTAGCACCAGTTACAGTACAACCTGAAGTTGTACCTGCTGTAGTTCCTGCACCAGTTGCACCTACACCAGAAGTTTTAACTCCAGCTCAACCTGAGACTGCTGCACCTGTAATTTATGGAGGAGCTAGTCCTGTTGTTACAGATATTAATTTAAATCAAGAACAACCACATCAAATATATGGTGGTGCTGATCCATTAGAAAATACACAAACTAATTTAACACCTGTTGCTCCAGCACCTGCTGCACCAGTTGTAGAAGCTGCACCTGTTATGGTTGCTTCTGTAGCACCTGTTGCACCAGTAGCTACTCCAGAAGTTGCTCCTGTAGCACCAGTTGCACCAGTTGTTCCACAACCTGTAGCACCTGTTGCTCCAATTCAACAATAATAAAAAATAAAAAAGTATTTTATAATACTTTTTTTTTGCAATAATATTGGTGTACTCTTTAAAAAATGCTATAATTATAATAGGTGGTTTTATGAAAAAGGTATCGATACTTTCATTACATTTAGGATACGGAGGAATTGAGAAATCTATTTGTATTTTAGCTAATATGTTATGTTCTAGATATCAGGTTGAAATTGCAACTTGCTATAAGTTGCTTGAAAAGCCTGCATTTCATATAAATGAAAGAGTTAAGGTTATTTATTTAAATGATGATATTAAACCAAATAGAGAAGAGTTTAAAAAAGCATTAAAGAAAAAAGATTTAATACAAGTGTTTAAAGAAGGAACTTATTCTATGAAGGTTTTACATAGAAGAAAAAAATCTATGTGTGACTATATTAAAAATTGTGACAGTGATGTAATTATTTCTACTAGAGATATATTTAATTATTGGACATGTAGTTATGCAAAAGATGGAGTAGTTAAAATAGGATGGGAACATAATCATTATCATGATAATATGAAGTATGCTACTAATATAATAAATAGTGCAAAGAATTTAGATTATTTTGTATTAGTTTCTTCTAATTTACAAAAGTTTTATTCTAGAAAATTAGCTAATAGTAATGTTATGTGTATACATATTCCTAATTCTATAGAGTCTCTTCCTAAGAAGGTTTCTTCTTTAAAAGAAAAAAGGCTTGTTAGTGTAGGTAGATTATCTCCTGAAAAAGGATTTATTGATTTATTAAAAGTATATAATATTTTACAAAATGAATGCCCTGATTGGTGTCTTGATATAGTAGGAGATGGAGTAGAAAAATCTAACTTAGAAGAATATATAAAGAAACATTCTCTCACTAATGTTACATTACATGGATTCCAAGGAAAAGAGTATATTGATGATCTTTTAGATAAATCATCTATTTACATAATGACTTCTTTTACTGAATCATTTGGTATAGTTTTATTAGAAGCTATGAGTCATGGAGTTCCATGTATTGCATATGATTCAGCTGAAGGAGCAAGAGAGATTATTTCTTCTGGAGATAATGGTTTCTTAATAAAGAATAGAAATATTGATGCTATGGTATTAAAAATAAAGAATTTAATTGAGAGTGAAAAGTTAAGAAAAACGGTTGGTAAAAATGCTAGAGAAAGTGTTAATAAATACACTAGTGATGTTGTTAGCGAAGAATGGTTTACTTTAATAGAAGAGAGTGGTATTTATGAATAAGAGAAGAGTTCTTTTTATAGCTTCTACTGGAGGACATTTAAATGAATTATTACAATTATCACCTATGTTTAATAACTATGATTTTCATTTGATTACAGAGAAGACTAAATCTAATAAGTATTTAAAAAGAGATTATAAGGATAGAGTTAATTACTTAGTATATGGTACTAAATTACATTTGTTTAGTTATATATTTAAACTTACTTATAATTGTTTTAAAAGTTTATTTTTATATCTTAAATATAGACCTGATTATATTATTACAACTGGTACTCATACAGCTGGACCAATGTGTTGTATAGGTAAAATATTTGGAAGTAAGATTATTTATATAGAGACATTCGCTAATATGGTTACTAAGACTGCTACTGGTAAATTAATATATCCTATTAGTGATAAGTTTATAGTTCAATGGGAAAGTATGAAAAAACTTTATCCAGATGCTGAAGTAGGAGGTTGGATTTTCTAATGATATTAGTTGTGTTAGGTACTCAAGATAAACAATTTACTAGACTACTTGAAGCTGTTGATAAAGAAATAGAAAAAGGTACTATAAAAGATAAAGTAATAGTTCAAGCAGGGCAAACTAAATATGAATCTAAGAATATGGAAATATTTGATTTGGTTCCTGCACCTGAATTTGATAAATTAATGGATGAAGCTGATTTAGTTATTACTCATGGTGGAGCAGGATCAATACTTGGAGCAATAAAAAAGGGTAAAAAGACGATTGCTGCACCAAGACTTGCTAAATATAAAGAACATCATAATGATCATCAAAAACAAATTGTTGGAGAGTTTGCTAAAGAAGGATATATTCTAGAACTTAGTGATATGAATGATTTGGGTAAGATGATAAAAGAAATTAAAAAATTCAAGCCTAAAAAATTTGTAAGTAATACTAATAATATGATAAAATTAATAGAGAATTATATAGAAGATAGTAATAATATTTCATGGATTAATAAATATGGAATACTAATATGTTCAATAATCTTAGTATTATTAGTAATGATAATATTATTAGTAATATTTTAATTAGGAGGCATTCTATGAGAAAGAATAATAAAGGTTTTACATTAATAGAACTTTTAGCTGCAATAGCAATATTAAGTATATTAATGGTATTTTCTTTACCACAAATTACTAATTTGATTGGTAAAAATAGAGACAAAGTATATATTAGTGATGCATTAAAAATGATATCTCAGGCTGAGTATAAATTAAGAACTAATAGTACTATTATTGAAAAACCTGATGAAGGAGAATGTATTGTTTTTAGTTTGAATTATTTAGATAATAATTCTTTTGATAATCCCCCTAATAAAGGTGAGTATTTAAGATACGCATCTTTTGTCGTGGTTAAAAACGATGGAGGAAAATTAGAATATTCTGCATTATTAGTAGAAGAATATGACAATAGTTATAAAGGAGTTAAATTAACTAAGGAATCTGATTTAAATAAGAGTGACGCTACTAAGAATGTTACTCCTTTTGATAAAGATAGTCTTGTATATATTAATGATGATATAAGTAATAAATATACTGATGGTGTTAATAAGACAATTGATATTGATTTCATTAATAAATATTTAGGTGATGACTATGTTTCAGCTATTGATGATAGATTAGTTAATGATACAGTTGAACAAGATGAAGATGTTGAAAACTTAGGCGTTCCAAGAATTAATAGTTTTGTTACTATGTCTGCTTCTGGAAAAGATTTTAACTCTTTAGATATGAAGATATTAGTAGAAGCTAAGGATTCTGATACTCCTGCTTCTAACTTAAGAGTTTATTATAATATTTGTACTCCTAAAATGTTAGAATCTAATCCTAAATGTGAATATCCTGATATTACTAATCCAAGTGTTAGTAGTTTACCTTATTCTACTGGAGGAAGTTCTACATTTACTTCACAAACAATTAATCTTAATCGTTGTAATACATCAAGTGATTATTGTGCTAATTATGGTGATGAAGTTATTGTATATTTGATTGTTGCTGATGATGAGGGAAATTATACTAATAAGCAAAAGAAATATACTATTCATACTAATGAAGCTCCTAAGATTAGAAGATTTGAAATTACTAGAAGAGATTCAGATCCAGCTAACTTCTTAAAGGCTAAAGCTATTATTGATGTAGATGATGATATTGATGGATATGGTACATTACAATGGTGTATTTTAAATGATAAAGATGGAAAAGCAGAAGATTGTGCTGGTAAGTTCCAAGTTTTAACTACAGACTCATATTCATATGATTTTTGTACCGGCGAGGTATTTAGTGCTGAATGTATGCCTGATGGTTCTACTAGATCAGTTAAACTTTTTGTAAAGGATTCATTAGGAAAAGTTTCATCAGCAACTTTTGATTATCCTGTTTATAACTTGAATATTTCTGCTTTAACACCTACATTTTCAGTTACATCTTCTGGATCAGATGTACCTACAGGTGAGAAATCATTAAATGTTAGATATACAATAAAAGTTCCATTTGATCCAAATTCAGGTATTACGGAAAATGATATTACATATACTGTTGGTGTATGTGAGAGTGAAAGTTCGTGTGATTCGCCAATATATTTAACGTCACCTATAAAATATTCAGAAGCTAAATCAGGTAATTATAAAATGTATAGTACTAATCAACTACCATTATATGATGGTATTAATAGAAGAATAGTTGCTAAAGTATATATTAATAAATATGGATTAAATTCTCCTAGCGCTCAATTAATTGGAAAAGTAGTAAATTATGAGCCTTATACGAATTTACCTCCAAAAGTTAATAAAGATGCACTTAAAATTGTATTTTTACCTAGAACTGATAGTTTTGGTGATCAAAAAAGTCCTCAGACTGGTACTTATAATGTTAAATTTAAATTCACTGCAACTGATGATTTAGATGGTACTGATTTCTGGGTTTGTATGAAAGAAAATAAAGAAGATTGTAATTATAGTTCAGAAAGTGATTTCAAAGGAAAATACCAAAAATATCAAGAAGAGAATGAGTTTACATTTAGTCCTACAAATATAGAATTACCATATGATGGGTCAAGTAAAACATTAAATATAAAATTGTGTGATAAGTATTATTTAACTAAAGGAATTAATTCATGTTCTGAATTTAAAAATAATTATACTGTTTATAAGAATGTCGCACCAGAAATTACTGATTTAGTAATTACTTCTGCTGCAGAAGGTTATAATTCTTATAAGACGCATGTTAGATTAGAATTAGCAGATGATTTGGAAGATGTTAATGACTTAGAAGTTACATTAACTGATGGAACTAATACTGTAACAAAGAAGTATAGTGAGTTTGTTGATTCTACTACTGATTTTGAATTTGCAGATCAAAGATTTGATGGAAAAACTAGAGAACTAACAGTAACTGTTACTGATTCTTATGGTGATTCATCTTCTAAATCAGGATCTTATAGAGTTTCTTTAAATAATGCGCCAGTAATTAAGTCATTTGTTGTTGAGAGAACTAGTGATGTATGGAGACCTGAATATCCAATTAATTCTTCTATGACAACTGGAAGCTATGAATCTAGAGTTATTTTAAATATCACTGATCAAGATGTTTGGGATGATGGTGAATTAAAATATTGTATTAGTGAAAATGCTAGTGGATGTACTGATGATGAAGAATTTTCTTTATATGATCCAAATGATGAAATAAATTATATTTTTACACCTCCTGCTGGAAAACGTGAGTATGAAACTGCTGATAGTAGAATCTTATATTTAACTGTTAGAGATTTATTAGGAAAAGAACAAAAGAAAGATTATGTTTATGATTTATATCAAAACCAAGGTCCTTATGCTTCTACAACACCAATTATTACTCCTGATTATTCAAGCTTTACTGAAAAAATTAATCTTGAATTAGATAGTATTCCTGTTAATAAGATTAACGTTTCTGCTAATTTTATAGATGATATTGATGAAGATAGTAATCTTAAAGTTAGAATTGGATATAAGAAGAGAGGAGAAAGCGAATTTACATATAGTGAAGATGTAAATTATAGTGATATTATGAGTTTTACTATAGGAGATCCTGAGTCATTTGTTTATGATGGATCTACTTATGATATAATTGTTCAAGGAAAAGATAGTTATGGTAAATACACAGATACGTATGCTCAAACTTCATATACTGTATATGATAAAAAAATAGAATTAATTAAGGCAGATTTAATTGGTAATTGTGAATATAATGTTGATAATGATGGATATGTTATAAGAGGTGAAGATGGTACCCCTTCTTGTAGTATACAATTAGAAATTAATTCATCTAAATTCTTTATAAGTGCACAAATAAAAGATTATTTTGACTCATATGAGATGTGTGTTTCAGAAAGTGATACTGAATGTTCTGATTATACTAATAAAAATTATTCAGGAGGAGATCCATATACTTCTCATGATACAAAATTATATGAACTAAATAATAGTAATTATACAGGAGAATCTCCAACTCCAGTTTACTTATATATAAAAGAAAAAAGTACTGGTAAAGTAGAGAAATTTGACTTTAATTATAATGTTTATAAAGTTTGTTCTAAAACTTATGAGCAGACAATAAGTTATACTCCAGTTGATAAGAATCACATAATAACCCCAATAGAGTGCGAAGGAAAGTGTTATGTTGAGTATAATGAAAAAGATGAAATTATATCAACACCGTTCATTTATAATAGGAAATATGATACCTATGACTTTTATAATTCAACACATAAATGTGAGACTGATTTGACTAGTGAAAACGAAAAATTGTATTGTTCATATGATGCTTGTTTCTATAATAAAGATGGTAATCCAACATATAATTTGATTGGATTAGTTGTAAAGACAGATAAAGATGACAATGGTAATGTAATAGAATATACATATAATTATGGTGATAGTAGTTATAAATTTAAAGAATATCATACTTTATATAAACTTGTTAATGATAATGGATCATATAAGTTTGCTAGTCAAAATATCAAAATACCTGATAATCTTATTGGAAATACTGATTACAAATATAGAGATGAATATCCATTTGATAAAAATAATGATAATTCTTATCTAGAATTTAGTGACTTGGGATTTGCTGGTGATGATGAAAAAACTGAAGGAAATAATGGGTGATAATTATGAAGAATAAAAAATTAATAACAATTATTTCAGTAATAATAGTAGTGGTAGTACTTCTATTAATAATTATCATTACTTTACTTCCTAATAAAAGTGAAAAAAAAGTAGATAATCCTTATAAATGGGAATTTGCTGAAAGTGTAGAAGTTCCAGAAGGATATTATAAAGCAGTTCTAGATAACGAAGAAAAAGCTAATAAGTGTATTGATGATGTTTGTGTTAATAGTATAGTAATAGTCTTTAATGATACTCTTGGTGTTGTTAAATATGAATTAGTTAATAATAGTAAGAAAACTATTAGAGATGGTTACTATTACTTAAAACTGTCAAATGATGAAAGAGTTCTTGTATATGTTAAAAAACTTAAAAAGGGAGAAACATATAACGGAGAAGCATATTATAAAGATATGAATATGTATAATGTTACAAGTTATAAACTTGTTAACTTAACAAAAAAAGAACTTAAAAATGTAAAGTAAAGAGTTGTTTACAACTCTTTACTTTTATTTTGGACAATTATGTTTACATTCTTTCTATTTTTGATAAAATTAAATTAAGGTGATAATATGAATATTAGAAAGATTGCATACTTTATAATGACTTTTAGTTTTGTTCTTATTGTATCTGGTAGTGTATCTACTTTTGTTATTAATTTAAGAGCAGATCAAAGTGCTACTAGACAAAGAATGGTTGTTGTAGGAGATAAATTTGAGGATTTTAGTGCTAATACTTCTGTATTTGAATCATTTAGAGAAGAACTTTATGGTGGAGTCTTTGATAATGTTTATTTTGACACCTTATATTCAAATGATGTAAATATTAAAAATAAGCTATCAAATTATGAAAACTTAGTTGATGAATTAGGAAAAAACACAAATGCTTTAGATGGATTATGTAAAGATATGTATTATCCTGATGGGGCAATTAATAGTAAATGTAATAATTATAAATCTATTTATGAACAAGTAATAAATTATTTTGTTACTGATATTAATAATTATAATAATAATGTTAAAAAATATAATGAATATCAAAAGAGTATTAATTCTGATAAGACCTTAGCTCTTTATAAAACTGATAAAGATTATATTGATTATAATGGGGATAAGATATTTGATGGTAAAGAGGTATAGTTTATGTTTAAAGGGAAATCTAATAAATATAAGTGGCCTTTAAAAAGAAAAATAATTACAAGTATATGTCTTATTTATATTATAGGTTTCTCATCTTTCTTATTTCTTTTCTATGGACCTATAAATAGTTTTAAAGAATTTTGGATTACTAGTGCAATGACTACTATGAATCATAAGTATTTAGCTACTTGGATTTATAGTGAAGAATATATTAATAAAGTACTTGAAAATAATAAGATTATTGAAGTTGGTGAAGTTAGTGATCCAAATCAAATAGTATTTCGTAAGTATACAACTACTATATATAGAAATGAATATGAAAAGGAAATCCTTGATAGAGATGAAGATGAGTTATATAAAGTAATTAATGTTTCAGGAAAAGGTTATCAAGGTTTTTTGGTTGCTATATATGACCCTTCTAGAATACATATAGCAACTACTCAATATTTAGGCGTTAGGGGAGAATCTATTCTTACTGTTAGTAAGAGAGAGAATGCTATTATTGCTATGAATGCAGGTGGCTTTTATGATCCTGATTGGAATAGTAATGGTGCTCTTCCTCATGGAACTGTTATAAGTAATGGTCAAGTTGTAAGCGACTATATTGATGCTAATGTAGGTGGGGGATTTATTGGTTTTACTAAGGATGATAAATTTATTCTTGGCAATATGAGTAAAGATGATGCTATTAATATGGGATATAGAGATGCTATTGAGTTTGGTCCATATCTAATAGTTAATGGAAAAAGAAGTTTTGTTAGAGGTAATGGTGGTTGGGGTATTGCTCCAAGGAGTGCTATTGGACAAAGACAAGACGGAATTGTTTTATTCTTAGTTATTAATGGAAGATTGGCATCTAGTATTGGTGCTGATATGATAGATTTATGTGATGTAATGGAAAATTATGGTGCATATAATGCTTCCAATTTAGATGGAGGTAGTTCATCTGAATTAGTAATTAATAATAAAATAGTAAATACACCTGTTGCTGGTGGAGATAACGGGTTAAGAGATATGTCTACATTCTGGGTAGTTAAGTAAAGGTGATATTATGTTATTAACAGTTTACTATAATGATCCAGGGCTTGCCGGTTTCTTTGTGATTACTAAGGATATATTATTCTTATTCAAATAATTGGACCAATATTATGTATAATTGGTTTTGCGATAACATTATTTAGAATGATATCTAATCCTGATGAAAAAAATATTCAAAAAGAATTAAGAATTCTTTATACCGACAATAGTTTTTACGGTAGGAGAATAAGTTGATTAAAATACTAACTTAGGTAGTTGTTGGAATAATAATATTAATATTTCTAGAGAAGTTACTTTTTTAGAAACTCAAGATAAGAAAAAGACTGGAATATTACCAAATTCAAAGGATTATGAGAACGGTGTTCCTAAACCTACTAGTAGTCCTGATGGTAGTACAACTTTTACTGGTACTAATTTTGATGGTGGAAGTTCTATTGCTTTACTTTTTAAGAGTAAATACTCTAATTCAATAGAAACAATAATTGGAAATAATCGTGCTTTAACAGAAGTGGGATATTTTACAGAGAGGTGATAATATGATATTAGCAATTAATTGTAATGATCCTGGACTTGCTAGCTTCTTTATGATTGCTAAAAATATTTTAAATTTAATTCGTATTTTAGGACCAATTCTATGTATGATTAGTTTAGCACTAACTTTATTTAGAATGATGCAGGATCCTGATGAAAAGAAGAATCCTAAGAAGATAAAGAATACTTTAATTGCTACTGCAGTATTGTTCTTTGTTCCTACAATAGTTTTTGCATTAGTTGGATTAGTAGATGAGAATACTCCTATAGGAAGTTGTTGGAATAGCGCTTCTACTACAAGAGGTGGTACTTCTACTTATATTCCTCCACATGATGATGGTGGTAGTAAATCTACTATTTATACTGATCCAAAAGATTATCAAAAGAGTACTCCTAAAAGTGATGGTGATGGTACTCAAGGTGTAGGAAATAGTGATGCAAATAGAGTAATATTTATTGGTGATAGTCGTACAGTGCAAATGTATGCTTATTTAAATAATGATTGGGGTGGCGCTAATTACTCAAGTGGAGGAGTCCATGTAGTAGGTAGTGACATCTATGTAGCCCAAGGTGGAATGGGTCTTGATTGGATGAAGTCGACTGGTATACCAGCGGCTTCTAATTATTTTAGAAATGGAACTGCTATTGTTATTTTAATGGGGGTAAATGATTTATTTAATGTTAATAATTATATTAGTTATATAAATAGTAATGCTTCTAGTTGGAAAAGCAGTGGTAGTAGTTTATATTTTGTTTCTACAAATCCTTGTTCTGGTAGTTATAGTCATTTAAATAGTAAGATTGATTCATTTAATGCTACTATGAAATCCAGTCTTTCTAATACTGTTGGATGGATAGAAACTGCAAGTCAGTTAAAGAGTAGTGGATTCACTGCTACAGATGGTTTACACTATGATAAAGGTACTTATCAAAACATTTATAATATAATAAAAAGTAATGTGTAAGTCTTGTACTTACACTTTTATTTTGATATAATTCTTTAAGATGGAGCGTAATTGTATGGCAAAAAAGAAAGAAGTAAAAAAAGTTCGTAAAAAGGCAAAAAAAGAGACTAAGTTAATAGGAAAAAAAGAATTTATTTTTGACCTTCTAAGTCTAGTGATAGCTTTAGGAATTGCACTATACTTTGGTGGTAGAAGTCTATACTATTACAGTTTACAAAATGCCAAAACTGAGGCCAAGACTTTAAGTGGCCTTGTTTTAGCAAACAATAAAATAGTTAATGAAGGTGATGGATTTCATCAAATAGATGCAGGATATTGTTTTAAAGGTAATGTTGATAATAACTATGTTTGGTTTGCGAATAGATTATTTAGAATTTTAAAGATTAATGAAGATGAATCAGTAAAATTAGTTGGTGAAAACTATGGGGCAACTTTTATGTGGGGAGAAGATTCTAACTATAAAGAATCTAATCTTAGATATTGGTTAACTAAGACTGATTCTGCTAATGGAGTATATTATAGTAGTATTCCATCTCAAAGTACTTTTCTTGTTAAGACATCTTATACAGAAGATAAACTTGATAATGATAAAGTAATTGAAGGTAAGAATAAATATAATGATTTTGTTACTACATTAACAATAAGTGACTATACTAATGCTGGTGGAAAGAATAGTTTCTTAAAAAATGGTAAATTATTCTATCTAATTGGTCATAATAGTGATGATGAGAACTTATATGTTGAAGAAGATGGTAGTGTTGTTGGTACTGATTCGTTATCTGGATATGGTGTTAGACCTGTTATTACATTGAATAGTAAAGTTACTGTTAGTCAAGGTGATGGATCTAAAGATAATCCATTTATGATTGATATGTTAGGTAATAATAACTATATAGATAGTTATGTAAAATTAGGTGAAGATACTTATAAAGTATATGAGAATCAAGATAATAAATTAAAAATGTATAAGACTACTTATATTACTT
The DNA here is from genome assembly GCA_945228905.1 of uncultured Caryophanales bacterium. Taxonomy (GTDB): domain Bacteria; phylum Bacillota_I; class Bacilli_A; order RF39; family UBA660; genus UBA3789. The sequence continues at coordinate 5,009 of CALYOH010000006.1, read as the reverse complement.
CTAATGGAGAGGAAGTATTAAGTGGATTTAATAATAATGATGGAAGTAGATTTAATCCATATGATAGAAATAGTATTGCTTATTACTTAAATAGTAGTTATTTAAATAGTTTAAGTTATAAAGATTATATTGTTGATAATGTATATTATACTGGATATATTAATGAAGAAACGGATTATAAATTTTTAAATAATTATTCTGATAGTGTTACATGTAGAGTTGCTCTTGTTAATATATTTGATTATAATTCTACTAATGAATTAAATGATTATTATCATATTAATACTATTAGTGATGAAAGTACTATGGCTTATAGTACATATAGTAATGGTTTATTATTTGAAGATGATATTAATGAAGTTAAACATATTGTACCAGCTATTTCAATAAATGTATCTGCTGTTAAAGGTGGATCTGGTAGAATAGATGATCCTTATACTGTGGGGTGATTAAATGAGTGATAAAGTTCATTCTCCTTATACTCAAATGGGTACTAAGAAGAGAGTTGAGAAAATAACTAGACTTAAGATTAAGAAATTCACAATATTAGTTGCGTTAATGGATATATGTGTTATTGTTGGATTAATTGTTATTAATAGTAATAGTTTTAAGACTTTTTGGATTCCTACTGCAATGACTACAATGTCTCATAAGTATTTAGCATATACTTTATATGATGAAGAAACTGTTAATAAGATTATGAGTGAAAACTATATTGAACAAAATACTGAAAAAGTAAACTTAGATGATATTGTTATTAGTGGAGATACAACTACTAGAAGATATACAAATAAATATGAAAAGGAAATGTTTACTAAAGATCCTGGAAATGATGTTTATAAGTTAATTAGAATTAATGAATCTAAGTATAAAGGATGGCTTACTGTTATATATGATCCTGCTGATGTAGAACTTGCTGTATCTGCTAAGTTGGGAAGAGTAGGACAATCTGTTAATACTATGGTTAAGAATAATGATGCATTTGTTGGTATTAATGGTGGAGGATTCGAAGACTTAGATGGTTGGGGTAATGGTTCTATTCCTTATGGAGCTATTATTCAGGATGGTCAACATATTTGGCAACATTCTGGTGGATCTGGACAATTAGTTGGATTTACTAAAGATCATAAAATGTATTTAACTAATGATGATCCTGCTACTGCTATTGCTAATGGTATGTGGGATGCTGTTGAGTTTGGTCCTAACTTAATTGTTAATGGTAATGTTAGTAAAATCCATGGAGATGGTGGTTGGGGTACTGCTCCAAGAACTGTTATTGCTCAAAGAAAAGATGGAGTTGTTCTATTCTTAATTATTGAAGGAAGACTTCCTGGATATAGTACTGGTGCTACTATGAATGATGTTATTGAAATATTATTAAGATATAAAGCATATAATGCTGCTAATATGGATGGTGGAGCTTCTAGTACTATGAGTATTGAAGGTAAACTTTGGAATAGACCATCAGCAGGTGCTGAATATGGTGGAAGAACTGTTTCAAATGCTTGGATTGTTAAAAATAATAGTGGAAAAGCTATATCTCATCCTAACAAAAATGATTATTAGACAAAGAAAGTAAAAATGATTAATAAAAGTAGAGTAATTGAAGTTGTAAGATAAAAGTGTACACTTTTATCTTACAGCTTTATTAATACTGCTTTTTTTTTATTTTTTTTTAAACAAATAGTAGAAATTTGGATATTTACTTTGATATAATTTAGATAGAGGTGATGTTATGGCGGTTAAAAGCTTAATGAATAAGTCTTTATTAACAGATGAAGAAGAATTCTTAAAACAATTTAATGGTCCTACTTCTTTTAATGATCTTTCAACTCATGTAATAGGACGAATACGAATACTTGATAAATTATATCAGTATGATTATATTTCTAAGGATAAAAATATTAATATCGTAAAATTTATGTTTAAAAATATAGATGATGTTAAATCATTCGAATATAATGATGAAGAATTAAATCGTTTCGTAAAACTTTATAACAATTTATGTCATGGAATTATTGATCAAGATGATTTTTATGAAGCTATGATCAATAAAGATTTTAGTAGTCAGAACAAAGATGAAAAATAGTAGGTTTAATCCTACTTTTTTTATGATATAATTATTACATAATGGGATGGTGATTTTAATGATGAAAATAATGGATGGTAATGAAGCTGCTGCTTATGTCTCATATGGATTTACTGAAGTAGCTGGAATCTATCCAATTACACCTGCTTCTCCTATGGCAGAACTTACTGATAAATGGAGCAGTGAGGGTAAATTAAATTATTTTGGGACACCTGTTAAAGTAGTAGAAATGGAATCAGAAGCAGGAGCTGCTGGTATGGTTCATGGTTCATTACAAGCAGGATGCTTGACTACAACTTATACTGCAAGTCAAGGTCTATTATTAATGATTCCTAATATGTATAAAATTGCAGGAGAGATGCTTCCTTGTGTTATAAATGTTGCGGCTAGAAGTTTAGCTACACATGCACTTTCTATATTTGGAGATCATCAAGATATTTATGCTTGCCGTGCTACTGGATTTGCAATGCTTGCATCTAGTTCAGTACAACAAGTTATGGATTTAACTGGAGTAGCTCATCTAAGTGCTATTAAAGGTAGTGTTCCTTTTATGAACTTCTTTGATGGATTTAGAACAAGTCATGAACTACAAAAAGTAGAATTAATTGATACTGAAAAATTAGAAAAGTTAATTGATGAAAAGAAGTTAAATGAGTTTAGAGATAGAGCAATGAATCCAAATAAACCTACAATTAGAGGTACTGCTCAAAATGAAGATATTTATTTCCAAGCATCTGAAGTAAGAAATAAATATTATGATGCTATTCTTGATATTGTTAATAAATATATGGAAGAAGTTAATAAGATTACAGGAAAAGATTATAAACCATTTAATTATTATGGTAGTCCTACTGCTAATAAGGTTATTGTAGCAATGGGATCTGTATGTGAGGCTGTAAAAGAAACAGTTGAATATCTATATAAAGAAAAGAATGAAAATGTTGGTTTAGTAGAAGTTCATCTATATAGACCATTCAGTACTAAATATTTCTTAAAAGTACTTCCTAAAACAGTTAAGAAGATTGCTGTTCTTGATAGAACTAAAGAAGCTGGAAGTAATGGAGAACCATTATATTTAGATGTTATTAAAACTATTAAAGAAATTGATGCTAGAGTAAGTGTATTTGGTGGTAGATATGGATTATCTAGTAAGAATACTACTCCAGCAATGATTAAGGGATTATTTGATTTCTTAGACACTAGAGAAGTTCATAGTAACTTTACTTTGGGTATTGAAGATGATGTAACTAATTTAAGTGTTCCATATGATCCTAAATTTATGATTCCTAATGATAATGTAGAATTCTTAATATATGGATATGGTAGTGATGGAATGGTATCTGCTTCTAAAGATATCATGAAGATTACAGGTACTTATACTAATGCTTATGTACAAGGATATTATCAATATGACTCTAAGAAGAGTGGTGGAGTTACTATTTCTAATTTAAGATTTGGTAAAAAGCCTATTACTTCTACATATTATGTTGAAAAAGCTAGTATTGTTGTATGTACTAAAGATAGTTACTTACATAGATTAAAAATGTTAGAGAAGATTAAAGATCAAGGGATATTTGTTCTTAATACTAGTAAGAATGCTGATGAAGTACTTGCTTCTATGACAAATCATGATAAGAAGATACTTCAAAATAAGAAAGTTAAGATGTATATAGTAGATGCTAATAAGATTGCTGATGAAGCTGGTCTTTCTGGTAAGATTAGTACAATTATGGAAACTATTATATTTAAGTTAGGCAAGATTCTTGACTTTAATTTTGCAATTGAAAAGATTAAAGAGAATTTAACTACTAAGTTTGCTAATAAGGGTGGAGGAATAGTTGAAAAGAATATTAAAGCTATTGATTCTTCACTTGAATGTTTAACTATCGTTAAGATACCTTATGTTGATTTTGATAATGATATTGTTGGTAAGAGAAGTTTATTTGAAGTAATTGATTCTATGGAAGGGGATTCTTTACCAGTAAGTAGTTTCTTAAAGATACCAAATGGTGAATTTGAAGCTGGTACTTCTAAATTAGATAAGAGAGATAGTAGTGAGATGGCTCCAAGCTATTGTGGTGGAAATTGTATTGGATGTAACCAATGTGCATTAGTTTGTCCACATGCTGTTATTAGACCTTTCTTATTAGATGAAAAAGAAGAGTTAGATGCTCCTGAATCAGTTAAGAGAAACTTAAGTCCTGCAAATATTAAGGATAAAGATTATAAATTTACTATTGGAGTTAGTTTACCTGATTGTACTGGTTGTGGATTATGTGAATCAGTATGTCCTGGTAAGAATGGTGCTAAAGCAATAGTAATGAAGATGAAACAAGAATTACGTGATGATAATAAAGAGGAAGAATATAAATACTTATTTAATGAAGTTAAGACTAAAGAAAATGTTATGCCAACTAATACAGTAAAAGGAAGTCAATTTGTTAAACCTAAATTTGAATTTCCTGGAGCTTGTGCTGGTTGTGGAGAAACTCCATATCTTAAGTTATTAACTCAATTATTTGGAGATAAGATGATTGTTGCTAATGCAACTGGATGTTCTTCTATCTATGGAGCAAGTACTCCATCTATGCCTTATACAATTCCATGGGCTAACTCATTATTTGAAGATAATGCTGAATTTGGATTTGGTATGAAGATTGCTGATGAAGCTAAGAAGGCTCAAATTATTAGTTTAATTAATAATAATAAAGATAAGATTAAGAATAGTGAAAAAGATATTTATAAAGCTTATTTAGAAAATATTAATGATGAGACAGGAAAAGCATTACTTGAAGTAATTGATGAAACTAAGATACCTGGACTTGTTAATTATAAAGATTATATCTTACCTAAATCTGTATGGATGATAGGTGGAGATGGTGGGGCATATGATATTGGTTATAATGGAATTGACCATGTT
>CALYOH010000005.1 GCA_945228905.1 uncultured Caryophanales bacterium | reverse complement strand
CTATTATTTAGAATCTCTCTTTTTAATTAGTCCTTGACAAAGGGTTCATTTTAAATATACATAATCTTTATTTTATAAACATTGCATCTCCAAATGAGAAGAATCTATATTTTTCATTTACTGCGACTTTATAAGCGTTAAGTATATTTTCTCTACCAGCTAGTGTTGATACTAACATTACTAGTGTTGATTTTGGTAAATGGAAATTAGTAATTAAGGCATCTATTGCTTTAAATGTATATCCAGGATAGATAAATATATTAGTCCACCCAGAACATTCTTTAAATTCATTATATAGACTCATTATAGTTTCTAATGTTCTTGTAGATGTTGTTCCTACAGCAATTATTCTTTTATTATTCTTTTTTGTTTTATTTAATGTATCAGCAACTTCTTTTGACATAGTATAAAATTCACTATGCATTTCATGGTCTTCTACTTTTTCTACACTTACCGGTCTAAAAGTACCTAAACCCACATGTAGTGTTACATAACAGATATTTACTCCTTTAGTTTCTATTTCTTTTAATAATTCTTTTGTAAAATGAAGTCCTGCAGTTGGAGCAGCTGCACTTCCTACTTCTTTAGCATATACAGTTTGATAACGTGATTGATCTTCTAATTTTTCATGTATATATGGAGGTAGTGGCATTGTGCCTAACTCTTCTAATATTTCTAATAGAATTCCATCATATATCAATTCTATATGTCTTATTCCTTCATCAAAGACACCACAACATTTAGCTTTTAGTTTACCATCTCCAAAGGAAATAATAGTTCCTTCTTTTATTCTTCTAGCTGGTTTTACTAAACATTCCCAGATATCTTCTTTAATATTTTTTAATAATAATATTTCTATAACAGCATTTGTTTCTTCTTTTATACCTATTAATCTTGCGGGTAAAACTTTAGAATCATTTAATACTAATGTATCTCCTTCTTCTAAATAATCTACTATATTATAAAATTTCTTATGTTCAATATCTCCAGTTTCTTTATCAAGTACAAGTAGTCTTGATTCATCTCTTTTTTCTAAAGGAGTTTGAGCAATTAACTCTTCTGGTAAGTAATAATCAAAGTCTTCTACTTTCATAGTTTCCCCTCCATAACTACGCTTAATTATAGCATATTTTTAATATAAAAAAAAGAGAAATTACTATCTCTTTTCTATTCCTAACAATTCATATGCTTTATCGGTAACAACTCTTCCTCTAGCAGTTCTTTTTAATAGACCAACTTGTAATAAGTATGGTTCATATACGTCTTCTATTGTTGTTACTTCTTCACCTATAGAACTACTTAGTGCTTCTATTCCTACTGGTCCACCATTAAATTTATTTATGATTGCAAGTAATAATTCTCTATCTGTATTATCTAATCCCATTTCATCTACTTGTAATCTTTTTAGGGCTTCTTTAGTAGTTTGTAAGTCTATTGTGTCTTTTTTCTTTACCATAGCAAAATCTCTTACTCTTTTAAATAACCTATTTGCTATTCTTGGAGTACCTCTACTTCTCATCGCAAGTTCTACTGCTGCTTCATCATCAATAGGCATATCTAATACACGTGATGTTCTTCTTACTATATCTGTTAATTCATCTACTGTATAGAATTGTAGTTTATTTACTATTCCAAATCTATCTCTAAGTGGCGCTGAAATATCTCCTGCTCTTGTAGTTGCTCCTACCAATGTAAATGGAGGTAGATCTATTTTTATATTTCTGCTATTTCCTTCACTACCAACTATTATATCAAGAGAGAAATCTTCCATTGCTGGATATAGTATTTCTTCAATATATCTTGGCATACGATGAATTTCATCAATAAATAATACATCTCCTGGTTCAAGTGATGAAAGAATTGCTGCTAAGTCTCCTGTCTTTTCTATACTTGGACCTGATGCTGTTTTTATATTAGTTCCTAACTCATGAGCAATTATAAAAGCAAGTGTTGTTTTTCCTAAACCTGGAGGCCCATATAGTAATACATGATCTAGAGATTCTTTTCTCATTTTAGCTGCTTCTACGAATACTTTTATATTTTCTTTTACATCAGTTTGACCAATATATTCATCAATTGATTCTGGTCTTATAGTATTATCTAATGTTTTATCATCAAATAAATTATAATTTTTTATAACACTTTCATCTTTCTCCATGAAATACCTCCCCTATAATTATCTTAATAATAGTTTTAATGCATCTTTTACTTGATCTTCTATTGGTAGAGATGTATCTACTCTAGCAAGTACTGGCTTTAATTCTTTTTCTTTATATCCTAAACCTACTAGTACTTCTTTAAGTTCTTCAGAAGTTTGTAATTCATCTTCTGATGTACCTACACCAATAAATTCTAGTTTTCCTTTTAAATCCAATATAATTTGTTTTGCTAATTTATCTCCTATTTTAGGAAATTTCTTAAGATATAAAACATTTTCTCTTTCTATTGCATCCATTATTCCATCAATTGAACCAACTGCTAGAATTGGAAGAGCCATCTTACATCCTAAACCTTTAACACTAATTAATTTTAAGAATAAATTCTTTTCTTCTATAGTTTTAAATCCATATAAGTAATGTCCATCTTCTTGTATTTGTTGATATACAAATATTTTATATTCATTACCTATTTCAAATGAATATGGATTTGATACATATATTAAATAACCTATACCATTATTATCTACTACAATAGCATTATTTTTTAAATCTGTAATAATTCCTTTAATGTAATCGTACATTATAATCATCTCCATAATTATTATAAACTAATTTTTTTTATTAATCAAACTAAATTAAAACATTTGTTTCATTTTTAAAAATTACTTGTAACTTAAATCATATTCTAAATGTAATGGGATTATTTCTATTAATTCATGTGGGTTCATGTTATCTTTTTCTGTATATATATGAAAGAACATATAAATTATTTCTTTAGGTATTCCTAATTTTTTAAATAATCTAAATATTCATAATATTCTCCTACGTTTGCTTATAAATAGGATGTCTTGCTAGAGTATTTAAAATTATCATGTTGTAGCAATATAAATCTGTATTATCAGACGGAATTATTATACCTGAATCTGTTTTCTTATATTTTTTTGGTACATGATCTAAATACTCATTTCTTAATATATAATATGCCATATCTGATAGATTAGTTCCTGATGTATATGAACTGTCTAAATCCACTACTCTAATATTATCATCTTTATCAATAATAAAATTATATTCATTTAAAATTAACATATATGATTCACTATTTAATATATCTAATCCTAACTCAAGTGGTTATAATTTTCTTACTTGATACATTCTTAAGTTAATTACGTTCATACTATCACTACGAGTTATTATTATAACTTAATTCTTACAAAATAAAAAGAGCAATTAATTGCTCTCTGGACAGTAAACTCCAATTCCAGTATAGTATGTTTTTGATTCTACCAAATCTGTATATTTAACTGATTGCTCTATAAATGAATCATCATTTTCTACATAGTGCATTAAGTATCTTGAACCATAATTACAAATGCTACCATCATTTTCAAATGTAAGTTGATTATAGTTATATTTACTTGTTAACCATTTATTCCAAATCATACCTTCTTTATATCTATAAGTAGTACATGATTCAGGATTTATATTATGTGCACATATTTTAAATGTAGGAGCTTCTTTTTCTATTACTATATTTGATTCTATATTTATTTTTAATGTTTCTATTGCAAATACTCCTAAAGGTAATATAGATAAACAGATAATTAATACTATTAGATTTTCTTTTTTTCCATATTTCATTACCATATACATTCCAAATACAATCATTAGTATACTTACAATAGTTAATACTTTATTTGATGATCCTGTCTTAGGATTATTATTTAAATTAGTTAGATTTAAAGCCATATTATTTTTATATTCATAATTAGATTCTTCTATTTCTTTATTATATGATACTGTAATAAACATTGTTTTAGTAGAATTAGCTTTAATAATACTATCTCCATCTACTTCATATTTATATTTTATATAGTTATTATCTGAAAACTTTGTATCATTACTTAATATATAATCTTCTGGAGTTGGGTTATTTACTGTTATTTTGTATTTGATAAAGTCATTTACTTCAAAGAAAGTTGCATCTGATGAAAATGATAATCCATTTACTTGTGGTTCTTTATTAATTAGCGTATTATCTGAAATATCTTCTATATCAATACTACTTATTTTAATTGTATCTTCAGCAAATACTACATTATATGAAAATATACATATAAATAATAAAACAATTATAAATATCTTTTTCATATTACCTCTCCTATTCTAAATACATTATAATATAAAAAATTAAAAAAAAGAAGATATTAATTGAAGTGAACCCCAAATAGTTCACAATAATAAAAAGAAGGTTTAGAATAATATCTAAATCTTTTTTGATTTTAATCTAGAAGTATTGTAAATAGAATCCAATCTTCAACAAGTACTTGTTATTCTTGTATTGAAGATATTTTTTATTATACAAAGTTACTTTCTTTTATATTCCATTGGTGAATCATCAATTGGAGTACTTTTTCTAGACATTGAAATTTGATATTATTAGCTTTGCAAATGGATTTCTATTCATAATATGTATACTGGAATCCTTGATCTGAATTAATGATTACTCCTGATACATCTTTTCTTTTTGTAATTGTTTCATTTAATGTACGTATAACATTATTTAAATATCTTATGTTTAAATATTGTAACATAATATTTTCCCATAAAAATAACACCTCACTTTAATGAGGTGTTATTTTATATTAATTCTTCTTTTTAATAAAGTGTTCAACTAAGGGTTCACTTCATAATTAATCTTCTTTTAAATTATAATATACATCTTGAACATCATCTAAGTCTTCTAAGTTTTCTACTAATTTCATAACTTTTTCTTGACCTTCTTCATCAAGTTCTACTTCCATATTAGGAATATATGTTAATTCACATTCTAAGAATTCTTTTACATCAGCAGCTTCTAGAGCATCTTTTACTGCAGTAAATGTATTTTGATCAGTAGTAATTAAATAGTTATCATCTACTTTTTCAAAGTCTAATGCTCCAGCATCTAAAGATACCATCATCATTGTATCTTCATCATATTCTCCTGGAATAACGATAGATCCTCTTCTTTCAAACATATAACTTACTGATCCATCAGTACCAAGATTTCCTCCTGCTTTAGTAAAAGTACTTCTTACTTGTGAAGAAGTTCTATTACGATTATCTGTTAAACAGTCTACCATAAATGCTACTCCACCATGACCATAACCTTCATATCTTACTGATTCGAAGTTTGCTTCATTTCCTGCCCCTGTTGCTTTTTCTATAGCTTTTTGTATATTATCTTTAGGCATATTTTGAGCTTTAGCTTTATCTACAGCTAAACGTAATGCAGCATTTTGACTCGGATCGGGACTTCCTCCTTTTGCAGCTACCATTATCTCTTTAGCTAACTTTTGGAATACTTTTCCACGAGCTGCGTCTATTAAACCTTTTTTTCTATGAATTGTAGCCCACTTTGAATGTCCACTCATATTTATACCTCCACTTCCAGTAATATGATATCATAATTCTTTGTTTTTTTAAATATTTTTTGTTAATATATATGTAGGTGATAGTATGTATCTAATTATTAATAATAAAAAAATACTAATTAAAGAATATATTAAGTTTAAAGATAGATTTAAAACTTTAAAGTTTTATTTAGATAAGATTGATTTTGGTATTAAGTTACCTAAAAAGAAAAGAGCTAATACTACATTCTTTTGTCAAAGAGTAGATATTTGTTTTACTGATAAAGATGATAAAGTTTTATACTTATATGAAGATGTTAAAAGTGAAAAGAAAATATTTAAATTTAAATCTAAAAATATCTATTATTTACCATTAAATACAGTTAAATATTTAAAGGTAGGAGAACAATTAAAATTTAGAAAAAAATAAAAAGAGAATTACTTCTCTTTTTTTAATCTTTATCTCTTACCATTAATGTTTTTTCTATTATCATCTTAACATTCTGATCATTAAATGGTTTACCTAACATATCAACTATATCATATGTAAATGCTCTATCTATTGTTTCTTTAGATGAGTCTCCTGATATTATAGATACTGGCATCTTTTGTAACAATTGATTTTCTCTCATGTATTCTAGTACTGCAAAACCATCTTTAACTGGCATATTTAAATCTAGAAGGATTGCGATAATATTATCATTATCTTTATTTGCATCAATAATACTAATTGCTTCTTCTCCGTTTTTAGCAGCACCTACATTATATTTTTCACTAAATATTCTTTTTACAAAGTTTCTTACTATATTAGAATCATCTACTACTAGTATTGTTTCTGAATTATATTCATTTTCATTTTCTAATATTACTGGTATTATAGGTTCTTCTTCATTACCATTCATATATTGTTGAATTAATACTATAGCTGAATTAGTTTCATTAATTAAATCATTTATATGTTCTGTTACATAGTATAGATCTCCTGCTTTACTTTTTAATTCATGTTCATAAGCCATATTTGCTAATTTAGTGAATCCAAAGTATTTAGCATCACTTTTCATAGAATGAACATAAATTGCGTAATTAGGCATATCTTTATTTTGCATAAATGTAATTAAGTCTTTTATTTTAGAGTGAATACCTACAAGGAATTCTCCTATTGTGTCATTATATGTTTCAATGTTTCCAAATAATTCTAAGCTTTTCTTTATATCTACTTCATTTTTTTCCAAAAACTCTATACTTTTCATATAAACACCTCTATTTTTACTCTAATAGAATTATAGCATATAAAAATAGAAAATAATACAACTATTTTCTATTTCTTTCTTCTATTATAAATTATTGGATAATCATAGTAAGGTTTATCTAATTTAGTCTTTACTAATTGTCCTAAGCCTTTATCTTCTACTTCTCTTTTTGCATAGTGGATTATAGAACTAATCCATTCATCATCTGATTCATAGAAGTCATATACATCTCCGTGTGGTCCTCCTTCACATAATCCAAGAACAAAGTCTATTCCATATGTTGCCGCCAATTCAATTAAAGAATCTGCTCCTGCACAAGGTTTTAGTGCTACTAGTAAATCTACATCATCCCAGTTAATAGTTCTATCATCTACTTTTGCTTGCTGTCTTTTTATTATTAGCTTATCTGTACCCTTTTTATATTTAGAAATTAATGGATCAAATAGAACTATTCTACCTTTATCTAGTTTCTTTTCTATTCTTTCTCCCAATCTTGGAAGTATTCCTGATCCTATTTCTACTATATATTTATCTTTTAAATCAGGATGTACTTGTTCTATTACTCTTAAGAAATCAAGATATAGATTCTTATCATCAGGTATCATGTCTAGCTCATCTAATATTTCTCTTACTAAATCATTTTCTATATTTCTATCTGTTGGTCCAGCTGATGCTAACTCTCTAATATATCTTTCTTGATAGTCATCATATATACCTGGATGTTTTTTTAAATATTTGTTTATTTTCATACAATTATGTATCTGGTTGTTGTCTGATGCCATGGTATTATTCCCCCAAAATTATTTTTTATTATATCATATTGTCTATAGATTTCAAGCATTTTTTATCTTTACATCTACCATTATTGGATAATGATCACTTATAGATAAATCTTCTACTACTTTCTTATCTAATAATTCAAATTCATTAGATAAGAAAATATGATCTATTTCTCTTTTATATTTAGATATCTTTAATGTTTTATGATTAAATTCTACTCTATACATTCCTTTTTCTTTTAATAAAGCTTCAAATTTATTAAATAATTCTTTATTATTTTTTAAATTAAAATCGCCCATTAATATTATTAGATTATTATCTTCTTTTATTAAATTATATATTTTATTTAATTGTCTTTCTTTTATTTTCATATTTCTTACTTCTAGATGGGTATTATATATACTTATTAATTTACCATCATATTCTATTACCATTTTTGTTAATACTCTTTTTAATAGTGATGGGAAATGTGGTAATCTATAAATTCTTTTATTTATTACTTTTTTATTAGTAATTATTGGTGTCATTTCATTAATATGTCTTAATAATAATCTAGAATAGAATCTATATTTACCAAAATAATTATATTTTGTATCTATTTTTTTACAAATATCTTTATCACATAAGTAAAATACTTCTTGTAGTCCAAGAATATTTATATTATTAGTAACTAAGTAATTTAAAATATCTTTTGTTTTATTAATATTATATTTTCTATAATTATTTTGTATATTAAAAGAACTTATTCTTAACATAGATATCCTTCTTTCTATTTATTATTATATAAAAAAGATTAATAATTAAATATTAATCTTTAAAATCAAAGTAGAAATCTAATATTCTTACTTGATCCATTTCTTCTGCACCTAACTCTCTTAGTTTATCATCAATACCCATTCTTCTTAGTTTTTTGGCAAATCTATATACTGCTTCTTCACTAGAGAATTTAGTCATCTTAAATATCTTTTCAACTTCTTTTCCTGATACTACCCATGTTCCATCATCATCTCTAGTTATAGTGAATGGTTCTTCTTTCTTGAATTTATATAATATATGACTTTCTATTTGTGAATCATCATATAATGAATTAGATGGTATAGTATCTAGAATATCTGCTAACCTATTTATTACTTTATCTAATCCTTTATTTGTAGCAGCACTTACTTCAAATATTTCTAAGTCTACTTTTTTCTTAAATTCTTCTAAATTTTCTTTTGCGTTAGGTAGATCCATCTTATTAGCAATTACTATCATTGGTTTTTTCATTAATTTTTCATTGAACGCTTCTAGTTCTTTGTTTATTAATACAAAGTCTTCATATGGATCTCTTAATTCTGATGCGGACATATCTACTACATGAGCAATTACTCTTGTTCTTTCAATATGTTTTAGGAATTTATCTCCTAAACCTTCACCATTAGATGCTCCTTCTATTAATCCTGGCAAGTCTGCCATTACAAAACTTCTATTATCACTTGCTCTTACTACTCCTAAGTTTGGAGATAGTGTTGTAAAGTGATAAGCAGCTATTTTGGGACGAGAAGCTGATACACATGAAATAATTGTACTTTTGCCAACTGATGGTAGTCCAACCAATCCTACATCTGCAAGTAGTTTTACTTCTACTTTTAGTAATTTTTTTTCTCCTTCTTCTCCATTTTCTGAGTAATCTGGAGCTGTATTAGTTTGTGTTTTAAAGGCAGTGTTTCCTCTACCACCTCTTCCACCTTTAGCAATTATTTCTTCTTGATTTTTATGTGATAGATCGGCAATTATTAGTCCAGTATCCATATCAGTTACAACTGTTCCTAAAGGTACTTTAACTACTGTTGGAGCAGCACCCTTACCATTTTGGTTCTTACCTCTACCATTTTCTCCTTTCGGTCCTTTAATTGTCTTTTGATATCTTAAATCAAGTAATGTATGTAGTCCTTCATCTACTACAAAGACTATATCAGATCCATGACCACCATTTCCTCCATATGGTCCTCCCATAGGTACAAATTTTTCTCTTCTAAAGGCAGTACATCCATCTCCACCATTACCTGCTTCTACTTTTAGTATGACTTCATCTACGAACATTGTCTCATCTCCCTGATTATATTATGCAGCCATTTGTACTTGATCATCTAATTGCTGTTGATTCATTTGTTGAAGTGCTTGTACTTGATCTTTACTTAGTACTTTTCTATTACTTCCATCAACTTTAATCTTATTTCCTGGCTTATTTAATAAATTAAATATCACTTTATTTAATTCACTTTTACTTCTATATCTTCCAGCTTTAAATTCATAGAATGTTGCTTTTATTCCACTAAACATTCCACCCATTTCTTTGGTCTTTTCAGCCATCTTTTCATAATCGTCTGCGTAGTCACTATATACTTCTGACTTACTCTCAAAATGTCTTTGTATTGCTCCTTGTTTCATCTTAACCCATAACTTAGGAGTCATTATTTTCTTTTGAGTACCATCTATAAATACTTGGCCTTTTCTTAGTAAAGTTATTCTTTCATTTAGATTTTTAATTTTTTTATCTATTCTTTTCTTTTCAAATTCTGTCTTTAATTCAGATTTTAATTTTTGTAGTTCTTTTATCTCTTTTTGTATTCTTATAATTTTTTCACTAGTTTTATTATATCCTTTATCTAATCCATTTAGTAATGGATTGTCATAACTTAAATCTAGTCCTTTTATTCTTTCTATTTCTTTTTCTATTTCTTTTGCTTTTGTTTTATACCAAACATCTAATGCTTCAATTCCTATCTTTTTACTTAGGAATTGCATTCTCTTTTTTTCTAATTTTCTGATTCTATCTGATTGTAGATTACTATATGAACTTACATGTCTATCACTAAATTGAACAGTAGATTCATTACTAAATGATCTTCTTAATTCTTCTCTTAAATTATTATTTTTAATGTTTTCTAAATGACTATTAAATTCTTCTAATTTATCTGGATCTTTAATAATATCTTTAATTCTTCTTGTTGTGTATTCTAGTAGGTTTTTTCTTTCTTCTTCATTTATCTTATCATAGTTCTTATCTAGATAAGTTAATATTGAATAGATATCTTTATCTTGTAGTTTTATTTTTTGGTCTTCTATTCTATTTTCAAATTCTATTCTTAATGAATAATTTGATTTTTCGATTCTACTTAATATTTCTTTAGTATCATCTGTAATATTTTCTTCTTTTAATAAGTCATTTATATTAGAACATACTATTTTTAAATATTCTTGATACTTTTCTTGATCCATTTCTTTATCACTATTTAGTAAATCTATTATTTCTAATATTTCATTATTATTTAGTTTTATTTTTATATCTGGATATTTTTTAGATATATCATAAGCAAACTCATAATTATTAATTTCTGGAAATTCTTTACTTCCAGTTATATCCATTAATTTAAATAGTGTTTCTAAATCTGCTTCTTTTATAGATTCATATTCATCTTTACTTGTACTATTTAATTCATCTATTAATTCATTAATTGTAGCTTTTGCAATATCATTAAAATTACTATTTCTAAATAAATTACTTTGTTTTAATATTGTTACTCTATTTCTTAGAGAGTTAAATCTTGCGACTTCTCTTACAGATAAACGATATTGCATACTTGAAGGATTACTATTTTCTATTCCTTCATAATTAACCATTTGTAAATTCTTATTATCTTCTTGTTTTAATAATTTTGCCATTTCTAATCTTGTTCTATATAATTCTGCATTATAGGCAGGTATTTGTGGTATTAATGAATTAAGACTATTTAACTGTTCTTGTGAAAGATTCATTGAAGAAAAGTCTTCATTTTCTATTCCAATATAATTTACATTTTTAAAAGATTCATTATTTTCATATCCTATTATTCTAGCAATTTCATATCTTACTTTATATATTTCCAGAGATTGTAGTTCATCTTCTAGTTTTTTTATTTCTATAGCTGAAGATGATGGATCATTTTTTAATTCTCTTAGTTGTTTTTCTTTATATGGTATTAATAATTCTACTAATTCTATATTATACATTTTATTATTTATGACTCATTAATTCTTCGATTTCTCGATTCATTAATTCTTCTACTTTTCTTTCTTCCTCTGGATCAGTTATTTTTTTAAATTTAAATTCATTTTCAGATTCTTGAGTAATAATTGCTAGATAAGTAAACATATTATCTTTGTCGACTTCTTCTCCTTTTGTATAAAGGACATATTCATGATCATAATCTTCTAATTGATAGAAATCTAATACTTCAATGTCTTCTTGTTCTCCATTTTCATTAATAACAGTTAGTTTATTCATATCATACACCTCTATGATAATTATACTATACTATGGAGAATAAAAAAAGAACCAAATGGTTCTTTATTATTCTGCTACTGGATAAACAGAAGCTTGTTTTTTATCTCTTCCTAAACGTTCAAACTTAACAATTCCGTCTACTGTAGTAAAAATACTGTCGTCTTTACCACGACGAGTGTTTGTACCTGGGAAAACTTTTGTTCCTCTTTGACGATATATTATAGAACCAGCTGTTACGAATTCACCGTCAGCTGCTTTAGCTCCTAATCTACGACCTGCAGAATCACGACCATTAGATGTTGATCCTTGCCCTTTATGGTGAGCAAATAATTGGATATCTAATTTTAATAATTTCATAATTCTCCTCCTTACTTTATTTCAATGTTTTCTGGATAATTTCCAGATAGTTCTTTTAAAAGACTAATCATATTATTAATTAATGTTTGAGTAATTTTATCATCACTCTTTACGTCAATTGTCATACCTTTTTTACTTACTAAATATGTTAGATTATTACTATCTATAGAAAGGATTCCATTTACTGTAGTTGTTATAATACTACTACAAGCACTACATACGATATCTTTTCCATAATCATCAAACATTGCATGACCTAAAATAGTAATTTTTTTATATTTAGCATTTTCTTTTACAACTTTTACAGTAATCATAAATTATCCGATTTTAGTAATTTTGATTTTTGTATAAGGTTGTCTATGACCTTGTTTTACACGATTAGATCTATCTTTTTGTTTATACTTGAATACTTTGATTTTTTTAGCTTTACCATTCTTGATAACTTCACCTTGAACAGTAACACCAGTAAGATAAGGATTACCTACTTTCTTATCAAGCATTAATACTTGATCGAAATTTACTACATCACCAGATTCACAATCTAATTTTTCAACATAAATTTCAGATCCTTCAGCAACATAATATTGCTTTCCACCAACTTTAATTACAGCGTTCATCTAATTTTACCTCCTTTATTTAATACTTAAGACTCGCTTTTGAGGTACGAAAATCGTTTAAAACCTTTTCAATGCGGTTTGAGCTTGAGGCGTCAAACACATAGATTATAACATGGAGATGCTTTATTGTCAAACATTTGAGCCTATTTATAAAAGATTATTATGGATATTTTGTTTATATATATGTTAGAATCATTATAAGGAGATGATTATTACGAAATATAAGAGAATATTATTAAAACTTAGTGGTGAAGTACTTGCTGGTGAAAAGAAAACAGGAATTGATTTTGAAAGAACTCTAGAACTTGCTAGAGAGATTAAAAAATGCCATGATGAGGGATATGAAATTGGTATTGTTGTTGGAGGAGGAAACTTCTGGAGAGGTAAAAGTAATGAATATATGGATAGAGCAACATCAGACTATATTGGCATGTTGGGAACTGTAATGAATGCTTTAGCTTTAGGAGATGCCTTTAAACAAATTGGTGTACCAGTTAGAGTTCAAACTGGAGTTGAAATGAGACAAATAGCAGAATTCTATATTAAAGATCGTGCTATTAGACATTTAGAAAAAGGAAGAGTTGTTATATTTGGATGTGGTACTGGTAGTCCATTCTTCTCGACTGATACTGCTTCAGCTTTAAGAGCTGCTGAAATTAATGCAGATATTTTAATTAAAGGTACTAAAGTTGATGGCGTTTATGATAAAGATCCAGTTAAATATAAAGATGCTAAGAAATTTGATGAGATATCTTATATTGATGTTTTGAATAAAAAACTTAATGTTATGGATTCTACTGCAACTAGTTTGTGTATGGAAGAGAATATTCCTATACTTGTAGTTAATATAAATGAAAAAAATATATTATTAAATGCAATTAGTGATCCATCTATTGGAACATTAGTAAAATAAAAAGAGATTTTAAATCTCTTTTTTTATTTCTTGAAATACTTCATTAATTATTGAATATAAGTAGCAATCTACTTCTTTATTGGTTTTTTCTTCTATATATTTTCTATATCCATTTAATTGTTTTATATAATTAGAATCTTCTATATTCTTTAATTTATAATCAATAATTATCATTTTATTTGGACATTCTATTAGTAAATCTATTATTCCATGAGATATATTATTATCTTCTTCATATATAAATTCGTATTCTTTATACATTTTATTATTAATATTATTTTGTATTAATTCATTATTTATAAATTTAGTTATTTTATTTCTTATAAATATATCTTCAATAATATTTTCATTATAATTATTAAAATCTATTTCTTCTAATAATTCATGTACTTTAGTTCCATATTCTAATAATTCTTTTTCTTCTTTTGTTACTAAATGGAGACTTTCTTTAGAATAGTGTTTTTCTTCTACTTTAGTTGATTCTATATTTATTTCATTTACTTTTAGAATATCTTCATCTAATTCTAGATCGTTGCTTATCTTTTCTTTTGATAATAAATAGTCTTTTGTACCTTTAACATCACTCTTAATAATATATGGTAATAGTACTGTATAAATACTTTTCATAATAGATAAATATGAATTATAATTTTCTCTTTCGTAAGATGGAACTAAATCAAATACTTCACTCTCTTCTTCTTGTTCTGGCATTACTATTATCATTTTTTCTTTTGCTCTAGTTAATGCAACATATAATACTCTTATTCTTTCTGATATTTCTTCTTTTTTAGTATTTATTTTTAATAATGTTTTTAAAATAGTATCTTTATAATAATTATCTACTTTAGGTAATATAATTCCATATTTATTATCAAATAACATTTTATCATTTAATTCACTTATATTAAATTTAGATGAGAATCCTGCAAAATAACATATTGGAAATTCTAATCCTTTAGATTTATGAATAGTCATTATTTTGCAACTATTACTTGATGATGTATTAATATTAAAACTAATATCATAATCATTTTTAAATATATCTTCTAAGTAATTAATAAAGTCATATATAGTCATTCCTTCTTCTGAATATGAGTTTATTAAATTATATATATACTCTACTCTTACTCTATATGCTTTTATATTTCCTATACTTAGTAATTTCTCTTCATAATTAAATGTATCTAGTACTAATCTAAAGAATTCCCTTGGAGTTAAATAATCAATAGATTTAGATAATTCTAAACATATATTATATAATTCACTATCTTTAAAATTATCATTTATAAAGTAATTATATATTTCTTCATCACTAATCTTATATAGAAAACTTCTACTTATAGATGTGAAATTATATTTAAAGTCTGTATCATATCTATTTTCTTTTATACAGATTATTAATTTTAATAGATTTCTAATAATATGAATATCTTGATCATTATTTAATGATTCATCTTTTAATATAGACATAGGTATTTGTAGATATTCAAATACTTTTTTATATAATTCAAAGTTTTTACTTTTATCTAGAAGTATTACAAAGTCATTATATTCTACATCTCTTAATATTAAATTATCTTTATCAAATATTTGATATTTATTTTCTATTTTATTTTTAATATCATATCCTATAATAAATGCTTCTTCTTCATCTTTTGATACATTTATTTCTTTATCATTATAAGTAATAATATCCATATCATAATTTTGATTTGTTTTACCTTCATTACTATATGTATTATTACCAAATATCATTCTATGACTTACTTTATAATCTGCTCCTCCTATATCATCATCCATAAATAAATCAAATAATAAGTTTATATTTTGTAAGACATTTTCTCTTGATCTAAAGTTCTTTAATAAATCTATTTTTATACCTTGATTAGTATCTCTATATAAGTCATATTTCTTTTTAAATATGTATGGGTTAGCATTTCTAAATCTATAAATAGATTGTTTAATATCTCCTACCATATAGACGTTATTATTAGATATTAAAGATATAAATCTTTCTTGTGTATCTGATGTATCTTGATATTCATCTACTAATATTTCATTAAAACTATTAGTTAATTCTTCTCTTATATCATCATTCTTCTCTACTACTTTTATTGCGAGAGATGCTATGTCATTAAAACTAAATAATTCATTTTCTAATTTATAATTATTTAGTCTTTTATTTAATTCTCTAATTATTTCTATTATTACTTCTATATTATTTCTAGTAGATATTAATTCTTCTTTTATTTCTTCTTCAGATTCATATGTACAATATTCTCTTATTTGTTTTACTATATCAAATATAGTTGATTTAATCTTTTTACCTTCTTCAGGACTATTTTTAGGTACTACTACTGTCTTTATATCTAGTTTTTTAAAATCATCATAACATTTAGCTCTTAATAATTCATATAATGAATCTTCTACTTTAGATATAAAAACTCCGTCAAAATAGTCATTTAATTGTACTAATAAATCTTTAATAGTTTTCTTTTTATACATTAGAATAGATGTATATTCTTTTATATATTCACTTACTTTATAATCAGTAAATTCATTATTAATATATTCATCTATATATTTATCTTTATCATATTTTAATTCTATTTTTTTATAGACATTTAATATACTATCTTTTAATTTTTTATCATCTTTAAGACAAAAATCATTAATTAAATTTAAGAAATTTTTCTTTGGAGATAGATAATATTCATTAAATATTTCATCTAATATTTCTTTTTTCTTTATATCTATTATTACTTGATCAGTGATCTTTATTTTATTAGATATATTTAAATATGTATGATATTTCTTTACAATAGAAAGTGCGAAAGAATCGAATGTTGTTATAAAAGAAGAATCAATAAGTTCTCTTTCTCTTTCTAATCCTTCTGTTTTATTTATTGTTTTTCTTATTCTTTCTTTCATTTCTGCTGCTGCAGCATTAGTAAATGTTAATACTAATAATTCATTAATATGAACTCCACTTAATAGTTTTCTTTGTACTCTAGCAGTTAATACTGCTGTTTTACCAGAACCAGCTCCTGCTGATACTATAACATTAGATCCTTCGGTATTTATTGCTTCTTCTTGTTCTTTTGTCCATGCCATTATTCTTCACCCCCTAAGAAATCTAAGTTTTCTACTTTATCTAAGTAAATAATATTATCTGGTTTCATAAAACATAAATCTTTATACTGACAGTATTTACATGATATATTTTCATTATTATATACTTTAGGATTTATATCAAATTTAGAATCTAATATATCTTTAGAATTTTTTTCTATTATATTTTTACTATATCTAATTAATTGATACATAGTATCATCATTTATTAGTTTTGTATAACTATAGAAACCTTTATCTTCATTATATTTCATACTTTTTATTAGTTCACTATCTTGATATGTTGAATCAAATCTTTCTAGTACTTCTATATTATCAGTAGAATATCCTTTTAATAAATATTTATCTTTAATATCTTTTTCTAAGTTTTTAGACCAGTTTGGATAATCATGTAATATATTTTGATAATATATACCTGTAAATATTGGATTAGATATTTCTTTTGAATAGTTAATTAAATATAAATAAGATGGTAATTGCATATGAAGACCATATTTCATTGGTTCTATATTAGTATCTATAGTACCTGTTTTATAATCTATTATTGAATAATATGTATCATCCATCTTTTTATAATACATAATTTTATCAATATACCCTACAAATTCTACTGATATATCATTAGATATAGGAACAAGTAATTTCTTTTCAAAATAGAAATTATCATATCCAGTTAATAATTGTTGTTTCTTTAATATATCTATAAAATCTTCTAAATCTTTTCTTATTCTTACTAGTAATACTTTCTCTTTTAAAGACAAATTCTTTTCACTAATATATTTAGTGTACTCTGTATTAAAATCAAAGCCAGGAGTCATATAAATAGCTAATAAATGGTGATATAAAGATCCTATGTATGCTGCAAAAGTATCTTCATATATATTTAGTTTTAATACATAGTTTATATAGTATTTAAAATTACATTCATTATAACTATTTATTGATGTATAAGACAATCTTAATGGATATGGTAAATTCTTTAGGTATGTATCATTATTAATTCCTGTATAGTTATTATTATAGGATTTATAATTTATATCATAATGTGTATTTAATTCTTTTAATTTATTATTCTTTTCTCCATATAAGTAATAGTAATCTAACATTTCACCTAACCTTATTTTATTATATATATTAGAATATAAATATTTATCATCTAATATATGATCTACTTCTAGACCTATTTCATTAATAAGAGGAGATTTATAAAATCTACTAAATGGAGAATTTAATTTATAACTTAAATATAGATTATTAATTTTACTTAGTAAGTAACTAACTATATTTTTTTCTCTATTATTTAAGTAATCTGTTTTATACATATCTACTTCATCTTTAATATTATCTGTAATATAATCTATATCTTTTCTAATTACTGGTAATATATCTTGATTAAATCCTATTAAGAATACGTGTTCATCTTCTTTAAATTCATAATCATATAGATTTTTTATATTAACTGCATTATTTAATTTTATTGAATCTATTTTAGTATTCTTTAACTTATCTATTAATAATTTATCATATATAGGATCATTACTATCTATATTAGATAAGTCTTCTAATATATTAATAATCTTTTTATTAATATTATTTTTATTTGAATCATCTAAATCTAATTCTTTTGTTTTTAAATAATCTTGTACTATTTTAGTACCATATATGGAATCATTAAAATTAATATTAATTGGAATATTATAATATTTAAATAGTTGTTTAATAATATATAGATAATCATTAGATACATTAGTTAAATATATTTTATTTATATCTACTCCACTATTTATTAATTCTATTATCTTTATACATATATAATTAATTTCTTCTTCTATAGAATTAAATTCATATACTTTTTTATTTATATTTACTTTATTTATATTTAATTTATAATTAAGAGCAATTTCTTCATACTTATCTAAATCATAATAATTGAATACTTCTATTGTTTTATCTTTAATATAATCTTTAAATAATTTATTAAATATTAATAAGTTATTATCAATAAGTTCTTTCTTTAAATCTCTTAAAAATAATAGTTTTTTATTATTATAGTCTTTATTAATATCTATTACATATAAATTACTTAGATACACTTTAGATACATCTAAATTAAAATTATATTTATTCATTAAGTAATATATAGCATCATCATTATATGAAAAAAAATAGTTTCTAATAAACTCTTGTTTTGTCATAAATTTAATACTATGTAGTTCTTTATTATTATTTAATTCTTTTAAAATATTTAGTTTTTGTTCGTTAGGACATACAATTATCTTTTCCATATAATCACCTATTTCATTATATCATAAAAAAGAGAACTTAATGTTCTCTTTAAATTCTTTCTAATTCATTATCTAAATAAAAGTTAGTTCCAGGAATTTCAAATGCTAATACTAAGCCACCACCTTCACTATAGAATAATAATACTTTACTATAATCAGTTTGTATTTCATATTCCTTTTTTTCATCTTTTGATAATCTTTCTGTTGCATCTTTAATAGTATTAGCAATTTCTTCATCTTTTACTTGTTCTATTTCTTTTATTTCTTCTTGTGTAAGTAATCTTTTTTCTTCTTTATCATAATTAAATACTTCATAACTTAAAGTCTTAACTTCTTCTGTACAAAGATCTGCTTGAACTTTATGAACTGCTATTGATATAACAGAATCGTTTTCAAAATTAGCATATCTTATTTCATTAGAAAGTCTATAATTATATTTATTTCTTACACTATCACAAGTACTATCTGAGATATCTGATTTTTTTGCTTCTTCAAATAATTCCATTGTTTCTTTATTAACTCTATCTAACTCTTTATTTAATACTTTATTATCATATTTGATTTTTATTAAATTATATATGTCATATATAGGTCTTTGACATTCATCTGTCGAGTTCTTTTTACAAATTTTAATTTTATTAGTATTATCATAATCCCAGAAATTTGTATTTTCAATATTTTCTTCTTTTGAACTAAATTTTGTAAATCCAAAAAAGCCTATAGCGATTAATAGAATCAAGATAATTATTGTTACAATTATTTTCTTTTTATTTTTATTCTTTTTCATTTTATTACCTCTCTTATATTTAAATAGTTATAACATAATCCTATCCTGGGCAATTAGCATATGGGCAGACACTGTTTTGTCCTCCAATACAGTTTGAATAAATATATGCATATGGTTTTTTTGCTGCTGAATACCATGAAATCTTGTTACATGGAGAATGAATATATAATTTTTTACTTCCACTTTTCTCTATTAGATATAATCTATCACTACAAGATGAACCTTTCTGGTGATATACTGTTCCTGCATAAGTTGTCTTAGCAGAACTTGTATAGATAAATGTTCTTCCGTTACGACATGCTGTCTTCCATGTACATCCCCATGGATTAGAAGCACTACAGCAAGCTCCTGTTGTATATGATCCACCACAGCCAACTACTTGTGAATTTCCTGCTTTATCTATAACTTTTATATATCCATAATATGTTTTACCACAACTTGTTCCCAAAGATGTTGAAGTAGACCATGCATTTGAATCTATTCCTGGTGTTTCTTTTTTTATCTTAGACATGTAATGTACTGCAGACACACCACTATGATCATCACTTTTAGAATCTAAAGTTATCTTATTACCTTTAACTGTACATGTACCTGTTGGTAAAATCTTATCAACTAGTACATTACAAGTTTTTGAACAACTAGTTTTATTTCCTGCAACATCAACTATATCATATGATAGCGGTAATGAATTCTTAGTAGTTTCTACAGTACCAGATGCTAATGCTGTTGCACATCCACTTCCGTTTGTATCTTGGCAACCATATTTATATGTTCTATTTTGGTTGCTCCAAGTTGTATTATCACATCCTTCTGTATAACATGTTGGTGCAACTGCATCTATTTTAATATTAATGTTTGTTGGACAAGGATCTGACTCATTACCTGCTACATCCGTGAATGTAACCTTAACTCCTCGGCCATTTGGTCCTGCATCATTAATATTTAATGTTGTTGTTGTTTTATAATTATAGGATTTAATATTAACATTATTTGTAGTTTTACATTTACTTCCACCTGTATCGCTACATTTTCCAGTTACTGTTGCATATTCACCTTTCTTTAACCAACCTTTTTGATTATTTTGGATTACAGATTTTGAAATTTCTACTTTATTACTATTATAATATTTTGTTGTCATTTCACATTTTGGTTTTGTTTTATCTATTTTAACCGTTTTATCTGCTGGACATTGAGTAACATTGTCTGCTTGGTCTGTTACAGAACCACCTGAGATATTTTGATCATTTTTATCTGCAACTGCTCCTGCTTTTGTAGTTTCAATCTCAGTTGTATAAGTATGTGAGAATGAGTTTTTAACACATTGAGATACTACTCCATCAACTGCTTCATCTTTACATGTTGCAGTTACTGTTGCAGTCTCAGTAGCCATTAACCATCCATCATTTGTTTTTCCGTCTCCTCCAGCATATGAAATGCTAGTTGTACAAGATGGTTCTTTATGGTCTATTTTTACTGTTTCAGTTGCTGGACATTTTTTAGAATTTCCTGCAACGTCATAGAAAGTTCCACCATTACCGTTACCAGCTGCTCCTGCTTTTGTAGTATTTATATCATCTTTATATTCGTGACTCAATGTTTCAACTTTACATTTACTTGTTGAAATACCATTTTTACTTGGATCACTACATGTTGCTGTTACAGTTATAGTTTCATTTAACCCAGCCCAACCGTAAGGAGATAATGCTCCGTCTGCTGAATCAGCTTGTTTATTTACTTTTTGTGACATTGTACAATCTGGTGGAGTTGTATCTAGCCATACCACTGCTTTTTTCTCTAAGTAGTTTGAGCAGTTTCCTGCTACATCACACAATGCAAATTCAATTTTATTTTTTCCTTCAAATGTGTTTGTAAATACAAATGCACTTAATCCTTCTTCATTATATTCTGGTCCTTTATAATAAGATTTTCTATTGGTGTCATTACTTTCAGTCATAATTATTTTTTCTTCTTCGTTATATACATTGTATTTAGCTGAACTAAATCCTGACACAGTTTCTTTATCTTTATCTGCTTTTTTAATATATGCCATTACATATTTATTTGTCCAAGTCTGTTCTTGATAATCATCGTCACTAATTTCAGCTGCTACTTTATTTTCAATTAAATATTTTGTTGCTATCGTTGTATTTTTAATATTTGGAGCAGTTTTATCTACATATGCTTTAACATTAATAACTGTTTTATTTCCTGCTTTGTCATAAACAGTTAATTTACCAAATCTTACTCCATCTGTTGCGAAAGTTACTGTTTTACTATAAGGTGCTGTATCAAAAAACAAATTATTAGGAGAATTGAAACTAGCTAATTCACTGTCATCTCCTGCAGTTGAAACTTTAGTTTCATTTCCTGAATATGTTGTTTTATATGGAACTCCTCCAACATTTGTTTCCCAAACCCATCTATCTAATTGAATATTATCTTTTGCTGTAAATTCAATTATTGGTCCTGTTGGTGAATTTGTTGAATTAAACCATTTATGTCCATCCACTGCATCAGCAAGATCGCTATATGAATCAAATTCAATCATAATGCTTTCTTCATTAGCGTCTTCTGTACCATCTTTTCTTCTATTTCCATTAGAGTCTAGACCACCAGCAGTCTTTGTTGCTAATACTTTTCCATTTTCTGTTGCTTTTACATTTAAAGTTACCTCTGGAGGTAAGATATCAACATTAACTCTTACTAAACATCTATAATCATTACCATCATTTCTATGATTTGGATCCCCATTATCATTCCAGTCACTAGGAAGTGTATTTACTACTTTTCCACTGTTTCCAGAATTATCTTTTATATAAATCCATGCATATTTAGCCCCATATAAATATGGTTTTGTTCCATTTTCGTCTACTACTTGATTGTTTGGCCATGTTTGTGTGAATATATTTCTTAAACATCCACTTCCGTCACCATCTAGACATTTTACTTGGATACTCTTACCTCTTCCTGCTTTCTTGTAGTCTTCATAATTAAACCAATCTCCTACTTCTGCTTGAGTATATTGAAGATTATTTGCACTATCAGCCTCACAATATGGAGGTACTGTATCTTTAAAGTCTGAGTATTTACCTGTTCCAGTAACTGCTGACTCTTCAAGCTTTCCACCTGATTCATTTCTTGCAATAACAGTTATTCTTACTGAAGTTGTACCAGTCAAATCTACATATTTCTTAATCTTTTCATTTATGTTGATTTCTTTTTGATCGTTTCCTGCAATTACTCCTGAATTATAAACTTCTTGGTAATCTGTTTGACCATTTAGTTTTGTAGAAATAACATATGTGTATGAAGCAATTTCTTCATCACTATTATTAGCTGAACCTAAAAGTGTGAATGAGAAGCTTGCTACACTTACATCATTTGCGTCAGAGAATATAATACCTTTTTTTAATACTGGAGGGTCTTTTGTCCCTTCATCTTCTGGTATTTCTGAACCACAATAAATATGGGGCTCATAATCATACGAATTTTTTCCTGTCTTAATAATTTCAACGTATGAATGCTCCATACAGTTTTCACCTTTAGCATTAACAAGATCTTCAGTTAAATATTTTGTATCCTTTAAATCTTGTAGTGTTAAAGTTGTTGATTCTCCAATTGATTTTGGCGCTATTTCTTTATTTGCTTGTAGATAGCTCTTAGCAGCAAAAGTAGCAGTTTTTACTTCAGATGCATTCTTTTCTGCCTTAGATTTTTCTATGATTCTAGTTACTCCAACTATTCCTGCAACAGCTAAGATTCCTAGAATTGCAATAACTGCTAGTAACTCTACCAACGAGAATCCTTTTCTATTTTTCATATTATCACCTACTATAGTATTAATTATAAAATAATTTTTATTTTTAGACAATATAAAAAACTAAATTTATGAAAATTTAGTTTTTTTTTATTCTATCCTGGGCAATTAGCATATGGGCAGACACTATTTTGTCCTCCAATACAGTTTGAATAAATATATGCATGTGGTTTGTTTGCGGCTGGATACCATGAAACGTTGCCACATGGAGAATGAATATATAATTTTTTACTTCCACTACCCTCTATTAGATATAATCTATCACTACATGCGGAATCTTTCTTGTGATATACTGTTCCTGCATAAGTTGTCTTAGCAGCACTTGTATAGATAAATGTTCTTCCGTTACGACATGCTGTCTTCCATGTACATCCCCATGGATTAGAAGCACCACAGCAAGCTCCTGTTGTATATGATCCAGTACATACATATGCTGCTGAATTTCCTGCTTTATCTATAACTTTTATATGTCCATAATATTTTGTACCACAACTTGTTCCTAAAGATGTTGAAGTAGACCATGCCTTTGATGATATTGATTGTTTTGCATTTGATGTGCTAGACATGTAATGTACTGCAGACACACCACTATGATCATCATTTTTAGAATTTAATGTTATCTTATTACCTGAAACTGTACATGTACCTGTTGGGATATTCTTATCAACTAGTACATTACAAGTTGGTGAACAACTAGTTTTATTTCCTGCAACATCAACTATATCATATGATAGTGATAATGATTTCTTTGTAGTATCTACAGTACCAGACGCTAATGCTGTTACACATCCACTTCCGTTTGTATCTTGGCATCCATATTTATATGTTCTGTTTTGGTTGGTCCAAGTTGTATTATTACATCCATCTGTATAACATGTTGGTGCAACTGCATCAATCTTAACTGTTTTATAACCACATATTTTAGTATTACCTGCTGTATCAGATACTGATTTAGATACTCCATCTCCACCAGCTCCAGCTGTTGAAGTATTCATCATTTTATCTGTTTTATATAATTTACTAAATGGCTGAGTAGCGCATTTACTACCACCCGTATCTTCACACGTTGCTGTTACTCTTGCACTTTCTCCTTTACTTAGCCATCCATTTTCAGTTCCATCATGTGTTTTCTTGTCTCCACCTTCATATGTAATTTCTAGTTTACACTCTGGATCTGTTTGATCTATTTTTACTACTTTATTTGCTGCACATTCTGTTACATTATCTGCGGCATCTTTTACAAAGCCACCTTTTCCTGCATCAACTGCTCCAGCATTAGAAATTTCAATTTGTGTATTATATGTTTTTGAGAAGGGTTGTGTAACGCACCCAGAACTTACTGTACCTTGAAGTTCACTACATTTAGCAGTTACAACAGCTTGTTCTCCTTTACTTAACCAACCAGTTGATGATAATTTACCATCACCCTTACTATTGTCAGTTACTTCGTATTTAATTGTTACTGTACAAGATGGTTCACTATGATCAATTTTAACTTCTTGTTTAGCATCACATGTTACTTGATTTCCAGCAATATCCTTTAAAACTCCACCTTTATTATCTCCTGCTGGTCCTGCAGTTGTTGTATTAATAGGATCTGTATATTCTTTTTCTATTTTATCTACTTCACAACCACTACCAGTTTTACCAGCATTTTGATCAGCACATTTTCCTGTTACTGTTATTGTTTCACCTTTTCCAGCCCATCCTGCATCTGAAAGTACTCCATCTACATTTTCAACTTTTTTGTTTACATTTTGTGAAACTGTACATGTTGGTGCAATCGTATCTAACCAGACTTCTATATTTTCACTATAGTTAGAACAGTTATTTGCATTATCACATACTCTAAATCTTACTTTGTTCTTTCCTTGATAGTGTTCATCAAATACAAATTCAGTTTCACCTTTCTTTGTAGCATTTTCTTCTGCTCCAATTCCATGACTTCTTACTTCAAACTCAACTTTATCAAATCCAGATATACTATCTTTTTGATAATTTTTGTTTATATAAGTTTTAACATATTTATTTGTCCATTTTTCTGGAGTATAATCTGCTACTTCTTCTGCATTTATATTATTCTTTTCTAAAGTCTTAGCAACTATACTTGTAGGAACATCTGGTCTAGTTCTATCAATATTAGCATATATATTAATTACTGTCTTATTACCAGCTCTATCATATACCGTTAATCTACCATGTCTGACTCCTTCTCCTTTTAGTTGAACGCTAAATTCAGAACTTTGTAGTCCATTGTCATTAGTAGATAAATCTTGTTCTGGGAAATATTCTTCTTTTCCATCTGTGTTATCTACTTTTAAATCATTAATTATACTTTTATTTTTACTATATTCTTCTTTTGATACTCCTGTTGAATTTGTTTCCCATGTATATCTATATAAATGAAGATTATCTCCTACTTTTATTTTATAAGTTACTCCATCTTTATATTCTTCATTAAACCAAATCCAATCAGTATCTCTTGGTGATTTACTTAAATTATATGAGTTGGCTGTTATAGAAGCTGTATCATCATATTCATTATAGTTTTCATCTGCTCCTCCAGCAGATACTGTTTTAATAATATTATCATTTGTTACTGCTGTAACTTCTACTCTTGGTGATAAGATGTCTACATTTACTAATACACGACATGTTGCTTTAGTTTCTGCATTTACTAATGATGAGTTTCCTGCATTATCTTTAACTTCTACATATGCATATTCTGCACCCCAGTAATAATGTTTTTCTCCTCTATAGATATCATTATTAGGGAATGATTTTGTAAATGTTGCTCTTAAGCATCCACTTCCTTGCCCATCATTACAAGTAGCAGTTATCTTTCTATAACCACCACCAATATTATCTATTGTTTCTTTATTTATCCATTCATTTTGTTTTGGTTCATTATCTATCTTTGAACATTTAGGTGATACTGTATCACTAAAGTCTCTTTCGCTATCTACTCCAGTTTGTTTTGTAATTGATGTTATACCGCCTTGTTCATTAATTACCGTAATACTTACTCTTACTGATGTTACTGAAACAAAATCAATATAGTCAACTAATTTATATGATTTAGTAATTTTTGTATTATGATTTCCTGGAACTGAACCACTATTATAAACTTCTTGATATCCTGTTTCACTATCTACCAAAGTAGAAATTGTGAAACTATAACTATCTATTTCAAGAGGGTTATTTTTATCTTCAGATCCCTCTGTTACCATTGTGAAACTTGCTGCTGAAACATCGTCTGGTTTTGAAAATTCAAATTTTGTTACTACTGGAGAAATTGCTTCTATCTCTGAAGGTGCTTTTTCATCTCCACAGTATAAATATGCTGTATATGAATAGTCTGTTCCTTCTGATTTATAAACTCTTACAAAACTCTCATTCATACAAGATTCGCCATTAGAATTTTTTAAATCACTAACTAAATATTTAGCCTTCTTTAATTCTTTAGCAGCAATAATCTTATGTTCTCCAATTGCTTTAGGTGCAAGATCTTTATTATCTTGTAAGTATTGTTTTGAAGCTAATAGTAATACATCTTTTGTTTCTGAATTGCTTTCTTTTTTAGCTCTTTCTATATATCTACTTACTGCAGTTATTCCAACAACTGCTAAAAGTCCTAGAATTACTATTACGGCTAATAACTCGACTAAAGTAAATGCCTTTGTATTCTTTTTTTGTTCTTTTCTCATATTTTTTCACCCTATTTTACTTTTTAAAGTATATCAAATAAAATACAAGAAATCAATAAAAAAAGAAACTATTTAGTTTCTTCTTTTACTACTTCTTCTTTACCTTTGTATTTACCACATTTTGGGCAAACTCTATGTGGTTTAATCATTTCTCCACATGATGGGCACTTTGTCATTCCTGGAACTTCCATAGCATTATGACTTCTTCTTAATCTTTTTCTTGTCTTTGATACTTTATGGAAAGGAACTGCAAACATTTGAATATCTAATTTCATCATTTTTCTCACTCCTTATCAAATTCTTTTAATAAATCACTGAATGGATTATTAGATTTATTTAATTCTTCTTCATCTATTAATCTCCATCCATCTCCATGAAATTTACTGAGATCTTCGACCTTAGTAAATTGTAAGGGGACCTCTAGTACTATATTTTCCCACAAAAACTGAAAAATATCAAGTATATTTTCTCCTTTTTTACAGTTTTCATCGATAATATCATCATATTCTATCGAAAATGGGTAATTTATCTCTTCTAAACTTATTGAATCTGGAATCTTCATTTCTCCATTAATCTGACATTCAATGTAGTCTTCTAATTCTCCATCTTCATCTTCTCTTCTTACTATTTTTCCTTCTACTTTAATATCATTAAGAGAAATGATATCAGTATTTTCAAAATACTCTTTTGGTATTGTATAAGTATTTGTAATGTCTATTAAATTAGTTGTATTACTATGTAATAAACTTAAATCTATATCCATATAATCACCCTATCTATTTAATGCGATGCTATTATCATCTTCAACTATTTGGATAATGCTATGATAATGTGCATCATTTGGAACTACACTATCTATATTTACCCAAACTCTTATTGTAATTGTTACTTCATCTAAAGCTTCTATGTTTGTATCTAATAATACCTGATCTTCTAATTCTGATAAATAATGTATTTCATTTGCTTTATTTCCTTCTTTTATTGATATTTTAATATCTTCTTTTGGAATTTGATTTTCATCACATTTGTCTTCTAGTATTTTTTCTTTATCATCTATTATTTTAACTTTGTAATTTACATTTTCAGTTAAGTTATTCTTAATTGTAAAAACATATGAATTTGATGATAAACCAACAGAATCTGTTACTGGAGTAGCTTTAGTAATAGATATTTTATCTCCATCTTTTTCATGATATGAAATATCTAATGAATCTGAACTAAAATCTATTTCTCTACTTTCTGTATATTTATTATATATATAATAAGTTGATACTATTGCGACTAATAATACAAATGATATTTGCAATATACTTTTTACCAAAAACTTTTTCATACCCGAATTATACATATTACACCTCAAATATATATTATATTATTTTTTATACTTTTTTCAATTAAATAACAATTTATACTTGTAAATTTACTTTATTATTTTATCAAATACTTCGTATACTGTATCTAAATCTTTACAACTAACTATAAATCTACCTGTATGACAGAATGTTAATCCTTTAATTCCTGATACTTCTTGTAAATCATTTGACTCTAAACCAGCCCATTCTTCAGGAAAGTCTAATCTTGCTGATTTATCTTCTACTGATTTAGGTAATGTTTTAATAGCGTATCCTCCTCTATTAGATGGGAATGCTACAAATAATAAGTTATTTGTTTTGTCACTATTTAAAATAGTTTCTTCATATGGAAGATAAGTATTTAAAATTAGATATTTATCTTCTTCACCTAAATCTTCTAGTAATTCATTTATTTGTCTATCTGCATATACTTTTCCATTTATATATAATATTTCTTCTTCTAATATTGTTTTTGCTAAATCTACTGCTTTTTCAAATTGAGTAGATTCATCTTCATCTGAAGAAAAACTTGGATTAAATATTTTAATTATTCCAGGAAGTGTTTTTACCTTATATGATGCTTCTATCTTTGGAAACACTCCATTATCATCTGCATCTATATATTCTACTAGGTCTTTATCAATTCCTTGAAATACATCTTCTATATATTCTACTTCTATTTTTTTTAGGAAATTTCTTCCAAAATCATTCCATAATAGGCCAAATGATGAATACGTAATATTATTATCTCTTTTTTTTGCATCTAATTGATGATGGTCATATTGTCCTCTACCAACGTCATATACTAATGTATCTAGATTAATATTATCAGGAACATTGTTTGTTCTAAATACAGTTCTTTCTCCTAAATACATGTCTAAGAATGCAGTTGCAAAAACTTCATCTGCATGCATTGTTCCACTATGAGTAATACAATTTGCTTTATCTACATTTCTTACTACTTTTGCCATATTATCACCTATTCTCTATTTCTAAACATTAATATTAATCTTAATACTTCTATTAATGCAACTGCAGCTGATGCAACATAAGTAAGTGCTGCTGCTGTTAACATTTCTCTACAATTACCATATTCTTTTTCATCTACTATTTTTAATTCTTTTATTTGTTTTAATGCACGACTTGAAGCATTAAATTCTACTGGTAAAGTTACTAATTGGAATCCTAAAATTACTAATTCAAATATAATACCTAACCATATTAAATTTACTATTTG
Organism: uncultured Caryophanales bacterium; assembly: GCA_945228905.1. Classification (GTDB taxonomy): domain Bacteria; phylum Bacillota_I; class Bacilli_A; order RF39; family UBA660; genus UBA3789. The sequence goes on along the minus strand of CALYOH010000005.1, from coordinate 3,198 downwards.
GAATAAAAATCCTCCTGCAATTGCAAAATATCCTGCAGTAGATGCAATATTAACTATTGGTATTAATGATCTTCTAATTCTTAAGAATAAATATCCATTCTTATCTTGAACAGCATGTCCACATTCATGTGATGCTACACTTATTGATGCTAAAGATGTTCCTTCATAGATGTCAGTTGATAATCTTACTGTTTTAGTTCTTGGATCATAGTGATCACTTAATGTACCTGATATACATTCTACTTTTACATCTTTTAAATCATTTTCTTTTAATATCTTTTTAGCAACCTCATATCCACTCATATTATTCTTAGATTTAATTTTTCTTGTCTTTTTATAACTAGAATTAATATAAGCTTGAGATCCTAACGTAATTATTAGTGTAATAATTAATACTAAACTATAACTCATATAATCATCCTCTCTATCTATATAATTATAACATATATTTACTTATTATTTTTTCAAATACTTTTATTCCATCCATTGCGGATGTAGTTATACCTCCAGCATATCCTGCTCCTTCTCCGGCAGGATATAATCCAGGAATTGATTCAAAATCTTCATTTCTTTCTATAATTACTGGTGAACTTGTTCTAGATTCTATACCTGAAAGTACTGCATCTTCCATTGAGAATCCTTTTATTTTTTTATCAAATTCTTTAATTGCTTCTTTAATAGAAGAATTTATATATTCAGGTAATAATTCATTTAAATTAGATAATCTATAATTGCCTTTAATATTTGGTAGTACTTCTCCTATATTATCTGATACTATATTATTTTTATAATCTTTATATAATTGTACAGGTATTAATCCTTTTCCAAGTTCATAGGCTTTTCTTTCTAAATTTCTTTGGTATTCTATTCCATCTAATGGATTAGATCCAAAATCTTCTTTAGATACTGTTACTACTATAGCACTATTAGAGTTTCTAGCATCTCTTTTATAATTACTCATTCCATTTATTGCAATTTGTCCTTCTTCACTAGATGCATTTACAACATATCCTCCAGGACACATACAAAATGAATAAACTCCTCTTACACTCTTAGTTTGATATGTTAATTTATAACTTGCTGGTGGTAAATACTTATAACTTTCTCCATATTGACTCTTATCTATTAATTCTCTTGGATGTTCTATTCTTAAACCAATCGCAAAGTTTTTAGGTTTCATATTTATACCTTTATCATATAACATATAAAAAGTATCTCTTGCAGAATGCCCTATTGCTAGTACTATGACATCAGAATAGATTTTATCATTATTATTTATTTCTACTCCAATACATTTATTATCTTCAATAATTAAATCTGTAACACATGAATTATATTTAAATTCTCCACCAAGAAATATTATTTTTTTTCTTATATTTATAATTACTTTTCTTAATATGTCTGTACCTATATGTGGTTTATTTAAATACATTATCTCTTCAGGTGCTCCATTTTCTACAAATATTTCAAATACTTTTTTCATTCTATTATTAGAATCTTTAGTTAAAGTATTTAATTTTCCATCAGAGAAAGTTCCTGCTCCACCTTCTCCAAATTGAATATTTGAATTTTTATTTAGTTTATTAGTACTAAAGAATTCATCTACTGTATTAATTCTTTCTTCTATTTTTTCTCCTCTTTCTATTATTATTGGTTTATATCCCGCAACACTTAACATATATGCACAAAATAGTCCGCATGGTCCACTACCTATAATTAATGGTCTACTATTCATTTTAATATTACCAGTAATAGAATATTTATATTCTTCATCAGGAGTCTTTAATATATCATTTGATTTACTTCTACTTAGTATTTTATCTTCATCGTTTATTTCTATATCTACTTCATAAACATATTTAATATTAGATTTATCTCTAGCATCTATACTTTTCTTATTAATTTTATATTTAGAAATATATTTAGAATTAATATGTAATTTATTAGATATTTCTTTTAATAAATAATCTTTATTATCTTTTAATATAGGTACTTTTATTTGTCTTACTCTAATCATTATTATCACCTATATTATTTCCTGATAATATTCCGGATATCCAACAATTAGTAAGATTATATCCTCCACAATTACCATTTATATCTAATAATTCACCTATAATATATAATCTTTTTTCTTTAGTAGATTCAAATGTAATTGGATTTATTTCTAATAAAGATACTCCTCCATTACATATTTGACTATTATCAAATCCTTTAGTATTTTTAATTTCTACTTTAAAGAATCTTAAACTATTTATTAATTTTAATTTCTCGTCATTACTTAATTCATTATATTTAGTATTTTCATCAATATTATTATATTTTAATAGTACTTTTACTATTTTATTATTTAAGAATCCTTCTAATAATTCTTTTATATTCTTATTATTATGTTTATTACTATATTCATCTATCCATGGAGAAATTAATGTAGTAATAAATGGTACAAAGTTTATTTTAATTACTTCTTTTTTATTACTATCTAATCCTCTTATTAATTTATTACTTAGATTAAATACACATATACCTGAAATACCATAATCAGTTAATTGTAGTTCTCCCTTTTCACTAGATATATATTTATCATCTTCAAATAATTCTAATTCTACATCTGTTCTTACTCCAGACCAGTCTTTATATTTTTCTTTTGTTTCTAATTGTACTAAGGCTGGTAAAGGTTTAATAACAGTATGATTAAATTCTTTTAATAAATCATATCCCATACCATCACTACCTGTTTTAGGATAAGCTTTTGATCCAGTAGATATTACTACTACATCACTTTCTATTACTTCATTATTATATTTAATAATAAATTTATTATTATTTTTTTTAATACTTTGTACTGTACTATTTAAATAAACTTTTATATCTTTTTCTTTTAGTTCTAATTCTAATTGTTCTTTAATTGTAGTTGCTTGATTAGAATATGGATACCAATATCCATTTTTTACTTTTGGAACTATACCTATTTCGTTAAAGAAATCTCTTACCATATCAATATTATCTTGAGTAATAATATTTTCTAATACTTCTTTATTACTAGATTCATAGTTATCAATACTTATTTCATCATTAAAATAATTACATTTACCATTTCCTGTCATTAATATTTTTTTCATTAATGTATTATTTCTTTCTAGAATTATGACTTCATTGTCATTTCTTTTGGCTTTTAAAGCACAAACTACTCCAGAT
>CALYOH010000004.1 GCA_945228905.1 uncultured Caryophanales bacterium | reverse complement strand
CACGCGTAAGATCGTCGGCAGCGTCAGATGTGTATAAGAGACAGCCATATCCTTCTTCACTAACAATAGTATCAACATCAGTTGGATATCCCTTAGTAAATCTATGAATATATGTTTTAATACCATTTCTATTTAATTTCTTAATAAACTTATCTACACTTACTTGATTATTATATAAAGTAATAACAACACTATTAACACTAAATCCCATCTTAGTAGACATATTAATAAGTTTTAATACTTCATTATCATAAGTAATTCCATATTCTCCTCTAGTCCTATTCTTTTCAATATCACCAGCATTAATACAAAATATAATTTCTAAGTCATCTTTAAGTTCCTTAAACATATTAATTTTAGAGTCACTTAAAAATCCAGGTAATACACGTGATGCATGAGAATCATCAAATAATTTACCACCTATTTCTAGATATAATTTATCAAATAATTTAAACCTTTCTCTTATTTTAGTACTTTGTATTTTTACATATTTTTTATTATCAAATCCCTTTTTCATAATATCACCTCCATTTATTTTCCACTATAAATTAGTATAACATAATCAAAAAAATATAGACAATAAATCTATATTTTTCAAAAAAAACCTGACCTTTTTTTAATTAATGTCTACTATTTGCACCTAACTTCTGTATCTACTTTTTTTTACCAAATATTAATCTTCTCAGAAAAAACTTCTTCTTTATCTTTTTTCCCAATAACAGTAATACTAGATGGAACTAAACTCTTACCTTTATAATCTAAATTACAGGAATAAACAGTAAGTTTACCTTTCTTAATTAAATCTTCTATCATATTATCTGCTTTATCTTTTAATTCAATAATAGTTTTAGGTACATATACTTTATTCTTTTCAGTATCTTCTCCATTAAACCTTAATGGCATAAGATATAAAGGTACTAATTTACCATATGTAACTAACATATTAATAGTATCTTTATTCTCTACAAAAGAATAATCATTATTCTTTAAATATTTATTTCTTTTAATTATATCTTTAACTAATCTTACTAATGCCATAATAACACTCCTATTGTTAATTATATCAAAAATATTATAAATTTTATAGTATAATAATATTGGTGATATTATGAAAAAATTAATTATTCCATTACTAATAATATTATTAGTATGTGGATGTTCTAATAATATGAAAGAAGAACCTAAAAAAGAAATAAAAAAAGAAGAACCAGTAATTGTAGAAGAAACATATAAAGACTTAAATAATACTCCTATTGGTATATATAGTCTTAATGGTAATACTCTAACTAAATTAACTAGTATAGATAAACAACTAAAAGTAGAAGAAGATATTGGAGTATTTCAAATATATCCATCAAATGAAGATATAATTAATCTAAGTACTAATTATGGACAAAGTTTCTATAATGAATATATTAAATATCCAAATATAAAGATAGGTTTTAATATTAAATATACAACAGCTAATGGAGAAGTATCATATAATATACTAAGTCCAGATAATACATTTGATCATTGGGAATACTTAATGAATTATTTATATGATGATTATGCTAATAGATATTCATCATTCTATTCACATATAGAATCTAATCAAGTAACTGAAAGTACTTTATATACATCTATTAAACTACAAGCATCATATTCCTGTGGAGAAATAACTAATATTAAATTAACAGTATTTACTTATGATACAGATGATGACTTTGATAATGGAGAATATATAGGTAATTCTAAATATACATTAAATATTAATATAAATTAAAAAAGACTTTTAAAAAGTCTTTTTATTTATTTGATAATTATAAAATGCATAACTAATCATTAATATTATAAATCCTATTAGTCCTATATAAAATACTAGATTACTAGTTTTAGGATTATTTGGTACTGAATTAGTAATATTAATTTTTAAAGTATAAGTTTCTTTAGTAGTTTCATTTTTTGCAATTACACTAACTTCTCCATTTTTTAATAATTTAATATTTCCATCATTAACAGCACCAATACTTTCATCGTCTATAGTAAAAATAAAAATATCCTCTTCATATTATCACCTATTATTATTTTATAGATTTAAAGCATTTTTTAAATTCATCTACATCTTCAAATGTAAGATACTGATCATCTACTTTATAAGTATAAGATATTCTACTATTTTTATCTTTATGTTGTAGTAATTTATCTTCAAAATCATCAAAGTCATCTATAGAAGTAATATCTCCTCTTTTTATAATATCTTCAGTACTTCCCTTAATAGTAATTACTTCATGTACATAAACATAATAGTAATCTCCTTCATTATTATAAATATAATATCTATATGTATTACCATTATCAGCATCTTCCGATTTTATACATTCCATAACAGCTTCATATATATCTAATTTAGGAAATTTATTTTCAGGTTTCTTAGATTCCATAATAGATGTACCTATTAAAAATAAAACTAATAATAATAAAATTCATATTAAAATAAATACAATCTTCTTTTTTAATTTCATATTTTTTCCTCTTCTTGTAGACTATTATTAAAATCTTCTACTATTTTAGATTCATTCTCTGTAAAATTATCAGATTGATAGTCTTCTTCTACATACATATTTTTTATTAATTCTAGTCTATCTTTTAAATCATCTACATGTTCATTATAAGCTATCTCTCTATCAGGATATCTATCAAATAATTGATTAATTTGTAATGGAATATCATAATCAGGATATTTATCTTTTAAGAAACTAATTCTTTCAGGATAATCTACTGGTAATAATACAAATCCAAGTTCCATAAGTATAGAATTAATTCTATTACTAAAACTTTTATTTGAATCTATTCTAATATTTTTAATATTAGTATTATCTTTACATATTTCTAATACTTTTTCTAATGCCTCTATAATATAAGTTCTATAATAATGATCTAAAATATATTCTTCTTTTGAATGATTCTCTTCTATATTTAATTCTTCATCTACATATTTTTTTAATTTTCTTTCTAGATAATGAAAATAAGTAATATGTTTATCATTATCTTTCACATTATATCTTGGAATACCACAATAAAGATAAATAGAATCATTAAAAATATTATAGTACATTACTTCTATCATATCACCTGTAGGTAATTCTTTTTCTAATACTAAATAACCATTATCTAAATCTTCTCCATTTATTTGAGATATTATTTTATATATTTTATGTTTATCTTCTATATAATTACTTAATAAATTATAAAGACTTCTATCTACAATATCTTTTCCTTCTAAACATTCTAATGAAGAAGTATCTATTTCTAGTTTTTCATCTATACTATGAGATTCTAATACTTTATTAATATGTTCTATATATTCAACTATATTATCCATAATTTCACCTCTAATTAATTGTTTTAGTTACTTCAAACAATCTATTATGATAACCATGTTTTATATAAAAATCATAAGCTAAATCATTATATCCAAATACTTCTATAATGATGTCTTTACAACCCTTCTCTTTTAAGTACTCTTCCATATTATTAATTAGTTTAGATCCAATTCCCGTACTCCTACTATTTTTAGATACTATAAGTTCATTTATTCTTCCTCTTAATGGTGACTTAAATGAATGAGTATCTTCTTCTTTAATAATAGTTCCCATAATAAGACCAATTACTTTATCATCTTCAATATATAGTCTAATAATACCATTATTTTCTTTTAATATTTTCATGTCATCTATAAATGTCTCTTCTCTAGTCTTATCAGTAACAATATTATAACCTTCTCTATCTATACTAGAAATGTATAAAGCAAGCTCTAATAATAAATCTTTAACTGAATCCATATATTTATCTTCATAGTCTACTATCATTTAATCACCTTCTTTTTAACTCTAATCTTAATCCTTCTTCTACTTATAATAACTATAATTAATAATAAAATAATTATATAAACAATATGTCCAATTAACCATCTAAATATACTTAACTTCTGTTTTTCTTTTAATATAATATCTATACTATCAATTACCTTATCTTTATAATAAACGTCTACTTTACCTAACTTAGTACCTTTATCCATCTTTAAATTAATAAGATCTACTCCACTATATTTAAGTTTAATATCATCTTTATTAATATCTTTTTCTAAATATTTATATAAATCTTTATCATTATAGAAAGTAACTGTTTTATTTTTTGCATACTTAGTATCTAATTCAATTAATTTAGTTTTCTTTGGAACTATAACTTGATATTTATAATTATTTTGAAAATATTCATATATTTTTTTCGCGTCATATAAATGATTAGGACTAGTTTTAGAATATTCTGCTCCTGTAGTTACTAATATAAAATCTTGATTATCAAAGTTAGCAAAAGATGCTAAACAAAATCCTGCATTATCAGTAGTACCAGTCTTAGATCCTTTAATATAATCTACTTCTATATCAAATTTATCTATAAACTTTTTAGTAGTACTTTTAACAGTTAATAACCCATCACTAGTAGTATATGTTTTAGTAGTAACAATAGTTTTAAATTCTTCATTACTTAAAGCATATTTAAATAATTTATAAACATCTTCTACAGTAGAATAATTATTATCATCATCTAATCCAGTAGCATTACTAAAATGAGTATTATTTAATTTTAATTCTAATGCTTTATCATTCATTAATTTAATATATTCATCTTTACTACTAGATATATTATTAATAAGGGCTTGAGCAGCATCTGCGCCAGATGGTAACATTAATCCATATAATAAATCTCTATATGTAACAATTTCTCCTATCTTAAATCCTGCTTGAGATGCATTTGCTTCTAATAATCCTTCAAAATCTTTATAAGTTAATTTAACAGTATCATCTAAATTATTAATATTTTCTAAAGCAACTACACAAGTCATTATCTTAGTAAGAGAAGCTATACTTACTTTTTCATTACTATTCTTTTCATATAATAATTTATCTTCACTAATATCATACATAATAGCATTACGACTATTAATATCTAAATCTAATGCATAAACATTTATATTAAATATTGTGATAACCATTATAAGTATAAATATAATCTTCTTCATATTATCACCATTATAATTATAACAAAAAAAGGACTTTATATATAGTCCTTATAATAATGATTTTAAACCCATATTAATAAATTTATTAGTATTAGTCTTTTATACCTATTCTATTAAAAGGAAAAATTATTAAAGAAGTTTTACCAACTATTCTTTTCTTTTCAAAAGAACCAAGCATTCTACTATCCATAGAATTATTTCTATTATCTCCTAAAACAAAATATTCTCCTTCAGGAACAGTATAATAAAAATCATCTGTTTCAGTAGATGGATATTTATCTTCTACATGTTTTCCATTTATATATAATTCATTATTTTTATATTCAACAGTCTCTCCAGGAAGACCTATTACTCTTTTTATTAAGGGTTCATGTTCTTCATTAACTACAACAATATCAAATCTTTTAATATCATTAAATTTATATCCAATAATATTAAGTATCATAATATCCCCATTTTTTAGAGTTTTATCCATACTAGAACCATTTACTCTAATAGGAGTTATTATAAATATCTTAATAAGTATAACAACAATAATTACTGCGATATATGGTAACCATTCTTTTATGAATTTATTTAACTTACTTGTCTCTTTCTTAGCCATACACTCTTATTCCTTTCACCTTATCATTATAACATAAAAAATAAGGCTTGCGCCTTATTTTTTTATTGTTGTCCTCTTTCTTTAATACGATAAGAACCAACCATTCCTTTAAGGAAGTTAAGTTTAGCTCTTCTAACTTTACCTCTACGTACTACTGTAATTCCAGCAATCTTTGGTGAATGAATTGGGAAAGTTCTTTCAACTCCAACACCACTAGACATTTTACGTACTGTAAATGTTTCAGAAACTGATCCACCACGACGTGCAACTACTACACCTTCATATGCTTGGATACGTTCTCTTTTACCTTCGATAATCTTAACATCTACTTTTACAGTATCTCCAACACGGAACTCAGGAACGTTAGGCTTAACTTGTTTTTCATTGATTTTATCAATAATGTTCATACTAAGTCTCCTCTCTGCAAATATTCAAATAATGATCATAATTAATTTTATCAGCGGATCACTAACGTCATTAATTATAGCATAAGGTATATGTTTTTGCAACAAAAAAGGAATAAATTTAATATTATTCCCCATTAATACTAGTATAAACTTCTAAAGGCTCATCGGTACCATCTAATGTAGTAAATAAATAGTATCCAAATAAGAAACAAGCCAATAATACTAGAATTACAATAAAATTAACATTCCTTACATTAACACTATTCATATTATCCTCCTATTCATCAGCTTCTTTTATACTAAACTTATAAACTATCTCAGTATCTTCTACTATAAATTCACTCTTAATATCATTAACTTTAGAATAAATTATAGGCTTATTTAAAGCATCTCTAGCATCCATTAATTCTTTAAATTCTTCTACTTTAACAGTCTTCTTATTACCATCAGGAATAAATCCATCTCTAGCAATAACTATATATTTATCATACTCTTTTAATATGTTATTTACTATTTTATGATATTTACTCTTTTTAGCAGTTCCTCTAATTACTAATCTAGTAACTCTAATTAATAAGAATAATGATACCAATATCAGTAATGTGCCTATTATTATATAATAAGAATTACTTTCTGTCCATATATTAGTATCTATAGATACATCAGAATTCTTAAGTATTTCTTCTTTATTAATACCATAAGATGTAATTGCTAAAGGTACATTTACAGATGATATCTTTCTAGTTTCAGTTTCTTCATCTAAATAAAGAACCAAATCAATATCAGCTGTCGCTCCAGGAGCATAAGAATTAATATACTCTACCATACTAGTATTATATTTAGAGTAATCTATACTAGCACTAGTATTAAAATTAATCTTATCACTATTATTACTAATATCAACTTTATCAATAATAATATCTTCATTCTCATATAATATCTTAGTATGATCAACTGGATCATATACTCTTACTAAAGCAGTTACATGATAAGCTAATTTATAATCAATATTAGTAGAAAATTTAACATCATAATTAAAATCTACATTAATACTATTAGTTAATGTTGATAAATACTGTAACCCTTCATCTAAACATTCTTTATTATAATAATTATTTTCTTTTAAACACACCTTATAACTAGCATGACTCTCTTCTTTATAACTAACTACTTCATTCATTCCAAAATTAAATGCAGAAAGTGCCATAAAACATCCACTTAAAAAGAAAATCAAAATAAATATTACATATAAACAAACTCTAGTTTCAAATCCAATATATATTTTATGTAATTTAGATTTATTTTCTTCAGTTTTTACAGTAGCGACTGTAGGTGCTTCTTTTATAGATATATTATCTACAAAGTTAAATTTATTTTCCCTTTTATTCTCGTTCATAGGACTTCACCTATTATTAATTATACCATATAAAAAAGAAACTATCTACTTCTTTTGTTAGTTTCTTCTTTTAATTCATTAATATGATAATTATGTATTTCTAATAATTTATTATTAGCTTCTTTTTGTAATACAATTAATTTCTTAGACATCTTTTCAAGATCTTCTCTTAATAAAAAATCTCTATATTTATTTTTTATTATCATTCTAAATCTTTCTATTTGATTTAATGCTTCTCTATAACTATCTCCTGAGTCATCATCATCTGTTAATAAGTCTGCAAGCAAATTAAGTAATTTCTTATACATAGTATGTACTTTAACATAAACAACTGGATTAGCTAAATATCTATTACATATTTCAATATTCTTAACATTAGTATTATTAACTTCAAATAAAGCATTCTTCTTACCCATTAAGAATCCATCTACATTAATGTCAATAATATCTCCATATATTTTTGCCTTAACAACAGAAAACATTAAATCATCTCCTCTAGTCTAATAAATCAGGTCTTCTTTCTTTAGTCTTTTTTAAGCTTTCTTCATATCTATATTCATCTATCTTTTTATGATCTCCTGATATTAAGACATCAGGTACCTTCATTCCTCTAAAATCATATGGTTTAGTATATGTAGGATAATCAAGTAAATGTTTATCATTAAAAGAATCTTCTAAATGACTTTCTTCTTTTATAACCCCTGGAATAAGTCTAGTAACCGCATCAACTACTACCATCGCAGGTACTTCTCCACCAGTAAGAACATAATCTCCAATAGATAATTCCATATCACATATACTCTTAATTCTCTCATCAAATCCTTCATAATGACCACAAAGTAATATTAAATGTTTTTTACTACTTAAATCATAAGCAATACTTTGTTTAAAAGGTACTCCATCAGGAGTAAGCATAATAATAAAACTATCATCATCTCTAATACTCTCTATACAATCAAATATAGGTTGACAAGTAAGAACCATTCCAGCTCCTCCACCATAAGGAGTATCATCTACTTTATTATGAGGATCATTTGTATAATCTCTAAAATTAATAATATTTAATTCTATTTTATTTTCTTCAATTGCACGTTTAATAATAGATTCACTAAATACTCCATCAAACATATCAGGAAATAAAGTTAAAATATCAATCTTCATACAACCACCTACATACCACTAATTATATCTATAGTAATTTCTTCTTTTTCTTTATCAATTTTTACTATCATTGGAGAATTAAAAGGTACAAGTACTTCTTTATCTAATTCTATTCTTAATATTTTATTATCAGGACTTGCCATAAATATTTCTTTAATTGTACCATACTTTCCATCTTTAGTAATAACTTTATATCTAATTAAATCATCATCTAATATTTCATTATCATTTAATTTTAAATCATCTTTATCAAAATATACTTTCTTCTTTAATAAAAATAATACCTGATTAATATCATTATAATCATCTAAAGTAACCATATCATAATTTTTATGAACTCTATAACTTTTAATAATATATTCTTTATCATCTATAATTAATTTATTATTAATATTAAATACTTTATCTTTATAAGGGAAATCACTTATTATTCTAAGTTCTCCCTTAATACCATGAGTATTAACTATTTTACCTATATATACTTTATTCATATTATTTCCCCAATTCATATAATAATATACTACAAGCAACTCCTACATTTAAACTTTCTACATTATCTTTCATAGGAATATATAAATTTACATCACTTAACTCTTGTATATTTTGTTTAACTCCATTACCTTCATTACCAACTATTAAAGAATATTTATCTCTATCACTTATACTAGTAACTTCTACTCCATTAACAACATTAGTACCATATACTTTAATACCTCTAGATTTAATTATTTTAATTGCTTCTTCTAAATCCATAGTAATAATATTTATATGAAATAACATACCTTCTGTTGCACGTATAACTTTAGGATTATATAAATCAACTGTATCAGGTGAAAGAATAATAGTAGTAATTCCAAAAGCAACACTGCTTCTAATAATAGTACCTAAATTACCTGGATCTTGAATACCATCTAATAATAATATTTTATCTCCGATTATTTCTTTAGAATTAGACTTTTCACATACCGCAAGTACTCTACTTGGAGATTCCATTGAACTCATCTTTTTCATGACTTCTTCACTTACAAAATAATTATCATCATTATCAACAAATTCATCTTCTACTAAAAATAAATCTTTAATAATACCACACTTATTTGCTTCTTCTACTAAATGTTCTGTTTCTACAATAAAAGTATTAGTAAGATCTCTATACTTCTTACTTTGTAGTTTAACAACATCTTTTACTTTCTTATTATCTAAACTAGTAATTATCATTAGAACTCCTTCATTTCATCTCTATATTTTTTATAATTAGGCATATTTTCTTCTACTAATTTCCAAAATCTACTAGAATGATCACCATATATTAAGTGACTCATTTCATGATTAATAACATAATCTAAATAACTAACATCTCTTTTAATTAATTCTAAATTTAATGTAATTACATGAGTCTTAATATTACATACTCCCCATCTAGTAGTCATCTTTCTTATTCTAAGTTTAGGATAAGGTATCTTTCTAGTAAATTTATCATAATTATAATCTAGTCTTTCTAAGAATAATTTCTTAGCTTGTTTCTTATACCAATTATCTATATCAAAATCATGATTAATAAATACTTTATTATCATCAAAAGTAATATCTTTAAAATCACCATAAACAACTACATACTGTTTACCTAAATAAAAAAATCCATTATTATTTTTAAATTTAATTTCTTGAAAATCAATCATTTTACAAATTCTATCATAATTTTCTTCTATAAGTTTTTTAATAGAATGATTACTAGAAAATATATTAGTAGTAACATGTACTTTTAAATCTTTCTTAACTCTAATATATGTATTTCTGGTAGAAGCCTTCTTCTCAATAACAATATCATAGTCTCTTTCGTTGTAACTAAACTTCATATAACCACCAAATATATTTTATCATAAAATAAAAGAAAAGACTAACCATTAGTCCTTTCAAATCCTAAATAATAGTAATGATCTCCATCTATTTTAAATTTATAAGTATATTGATATAATTTATCCTTATTATTATCTATATAATTATTAAAGAACACTTCATCTGTAGAATCAGGAGCAAAAGTGTCTATAACACTTTCACAATTATAATCAAAACATAATGAATTAACTTCAAAGTTAGCAAATACAACTGCAGTAGTAACTAATAATGTATCTTTACTATTTTTTGCAGATATAACATTCTCATAACTTTTAAATGAACTAACTCCTCCACATCCATATCCAGAAGATACATATCTCTTATAAACTTTATCATATTCTAATTTTCCACAATATAGAGGAATAGTATCAAGCGCTTCATATGTATCAGGTCCAAATAAATCATCATATTCATCTCTAACAATATCTTCACTTATTTCAGCAGCAATACCACCTTCATTAATATCATCAAGTAATGTTACTTTTTCTCCATAAGTATTACTTGCTAAAGCAAACTTATAATATTTATCCATCTTATCTACACTTAGTTTCTCATTAGTATAAATAGTCTTATCTCCTGATATATCATAAGCATGTACTCTTTTAACTAATGCTTTAATATCATTAGTAATTTCTAAATCTTTATAAACTTCCTTTACTTCAGTATCTTTCTTTTTATTATTAGTCTTAGTTTCATGAAATAAATTAGTATTTAAAAATATATAAACAATAGATATAATCGCAATAATTACTAATATTGAAATAGTAATTTTAATTAATACCTTACCTTTAGTTTTTTCTATCTCACTCTTATTTACTCTCTTTTTCATATCATCACCATAATCATTATAACAAAAAAAAGACTATTTTAGTAGTCTTTATTTATCTCTTAATACTGCATTATGAGTAGATTTAACTTTATCAATAACTTTATTAAATACTTCCATAACTTCTTCATCAGTAAGAGTTCTATCTATTCCATTAAATAATAATGAGAATGCTACACTCTTCTTGTCAGAATCAATATTTTCTCCTTCATAAACATCAAATACTTCTATTTCTTGAAGCATCTTATTAGAAGCTTTCTTAATAGTTTTAATTACATCACTAACATCAATGCTTCTATCTAATATAAATGCCATATCTTTAACAATAGAAGGATATTTAAATGGTTCACTATATTTTAATTTATTAGTCTTACCAATAATAGAATTAAGATCTAATTCAAATACAAATATATCCTTCTTAGTAATATTAGGATGTATCTTACCAATAATACCAATCTTCTTATTATCTAAAATAATATATCCTTGTACTCCAGGATGAAGATCACTACATTCGCTTCTTTCTAAAGTATATCTATCTTTATATCCCATATAATCAAGTAAGTTTTCAACTACTCCTTTAACTACATAAAAATCTATTTTAGATGAACCTTTCCAACTATTAATATTATATTTACCAGTCATAAGTCCACATATTTTAGATGTTTCATTATATTTAGAATCATATGTCTTAGCAATTTCATAAATATTAACATCTTCAACACCATGACTCTTATTATATAAATATGTATTATATAAAGATGGAATTAATGTAGTTCTAACAATACTCTTATCCATACTCATTGGATTTGGAAGATGTACTTGTTCCTTATCTTCATACTTAAACATATCAGCCATTTCTTTACTAACTAATGTATAAGTCTTAACTTCATTTAATCCTAAAGATCTAAGTCTCTTAGAAACTAATTTTCTATACTTAACATCATCAATATATTCTCCTCTTCTAATAGGAACAGAAGGAAGAGAACTAACTAAATTACCATATCCATATAATCTACCAATCTCTTCAGCAATATCATTAACGTTAGGATCAATATCTAATCTTCTCTTAGGAACAATTACATCAAATTTATGATTATTAACAGTATAATTAAAATCTAATCTTTCAAGTTCATGTTTCATATCTTCTTCAGAAATAGTAATACCTAAAAGTTTATCTACATCTTCTGGATAGAAAGATAATTTCTTTTCAGAATGATCTTCATTATCTATTAATACATAACCATCCAATACTTCAGCATCAGCATACTTTTCAAGTAAGTGACATGCTCTTTTAGAAGCCATTTCAGTATATTCATAGTTTAATCCTTTACCATATCTGATACTAGCCTCTGAAGGAAGTTCTAATCTTCTAGCAGTATATCTAATACTTACCGGATTAAATATAGCAGCCTCAATTAAAATATTCTTAGTATTTTCATCTACTTCAGTATTTTCTCCACCCATTACTCCAGCAACACAAACACTCTTCTTACCATCAGTAATAACAATATCATCTGTAGTTAATTTTCTAATTTTACCATCTAAAGTAACAATTTCTTCATCTTTATTAGCATCTCTAACTACGATTTTATCTCCAAGCTTATCTTTATCAAAGAAATGTAGTGGTTGACCAAACTCTAACATAACATAATTAGAAATATCTACTACATTATTAATTGGTCTCATACCAGCAGCAAGTAATCTTTTCTTAATAAAGTCAGGACTTTCTTTAATCTTAACTCCTCTAACTTCTCTTGCCATATAATAAGTACACTTATCTGTATTTACTTCTAATTTAAAATGATCAGAAACATTATCTTTAATAGTCTTGAAACTTAAATCAGGTAATGTTACTTTGCGATTTAGAATACATGCTATTTCATATGCAAATCCAATATGATAATAACAATCATTATTTCTATGTTTATGAATATCTAAATCATATAAAGTATCATCTAAACCTAAATAGTTAATTGGATCTTCTCCAACTACTGCATCATCTCCAAGTTCAGTAATACCTTTAGCATAAGTTTCATCATTCTTCTCTTCTAATCCTAACTCGAATAGAGCGCACATCATTCCACAGGATTCTACTCCACGAATTTTACTTTTTTTAATTTCAAAGTCTCCAGGAAGAACTGCCCCAACTTTAGCAACTATTACTTTAAGTCCTTCTTTAACATTTGGAGCTCCACATACTATTTGTAATTCTTCTAATCCAATATCAACTTTACATACATGTAGATGATCACTATCTGGATGGTCTTCTACTTTTTTAATTTGTCCAATTACTAAATTATCTAAATGATGAGAAATAACTGACTCAACATTAATACCTGCTTCAGTAATCTTTCTAGCTAATTCATGAGGATTTTGATCTTTAATATCAATATAATCTGATACCCAATTTAAACTTATCATTATTCTTCATCCTCCCTATCAAATGTCTTAATTTCTCTTAAATCAGTATTATAGAATACTCTTAAGTCATTAATACCATATTTCATCATAGCAAGTCTTTCAGCACCAAATCCAAAAGCAAATCCACTCCATACTTCAGGATCATATCCACTCATTCTAAGTACGTTAGGATGAACCATACCGGCACCAACTACTGTAACCCATCCAGTATTTTTACATACATTGCATCCTTTACCATGACAACTAACACAAGTAATATCTACTTCTACTGAAGGTTCAGTAAATTGATAATAACTTGGTCTAAATCTAGTCTCTACATCTTTACCATAAAGTCTCTTAAATAAAACATCCATAGTACCTTTTAAATCACTTAAAGAAATATCTTTATCAACAAGTAAACCTTCTATTTGCATAAATTGATGTGAATGAGTAGCATCATCATCATCTCTTCTATAAGTCTTTCCAGGACAAATCATTCTAATAGGAACTTTACCTTCTCCTTTTAACATAGTTCTAACTTGTACAGGAGAAGTTTGACTTCTAAGTAGAACTTCCTCTCCTTCAATATAAAAAGTATCTTGAGCATCTCTAGCAGGATGTCCTTTAGGTATATTTAACATTTCAAAGTTATATTTATCTAATTCTATTTCAGGACCATCTACTACATCATATCCCATAGACATAAATACTTCTTCTACTTCTTCAATAACCTTCTCTAAAATATTAGGAGCACCTATTTCTACTTTAGTAGAAGGTAAACTAATATCAATAGCTTCTTTCTCTAATTTTTCATTTAATATTTTAGTATCAATCTTATTCTTAGTTTCATCATAATAACTATTAAAAGTATTCTTAAGTTCATTAACTAACATACCAAACTCTTTCTTCTCTTCATTTGGTATATTCTTAATTTCACTATTAAGTTCAGTAATAAGACCCTTCTTACCTAAATATTTAACTCTTAATTCTTCTAATACTTTTAAGTCATCTGTTTCAACTAAATCTTTTTCAAGTAATTCTTTTACTTCTTTTATCTTTTTATTCTCCATAAATTCCTCCTAAGGTCTTTTTAAGTTTTCTAAGATTCTTAACTTTAGGAATAGTATAATGATAAACATCACCTTCATCTATTAAAACTGAATGCATACCTAAAGATTTAGGTATAACATAATCAAAATTTAAGTTATCTCCAATAACAACACATTCGCTTGGATCAAATTCTCCTTTAGCAACCATATAACTCTCTTTATGTGGTTTTAAAACAATATCTCCAGTAATAATTTCATCAAAATAATCAATTATCCCTGCTTTATCTAATCTAGGAATTTGTTCTCTACTAAACCAATTAGTAAGAACAACTAAACTCTTTCCATCTCTTTTTAATTCATCAAGAGTTTCAACGACACCATATTTAGGAGTATTATTTCCATTAGTATTAGCATCTAACCAATTATTTAATATTTCTGGAGTAATTCTAATACCCATCTCACTAGTTAAATAATGACATAACTTATCTACTTCATATTTTCTTTCAGTTCTCTCATACTTATCTAAATAAGATTGTAATGAACTATGAAATCTATCATAGTCTTTTCCTAAAACACTTTTTAAGTATTTCTCACCCTCACTAAAATCATAATCTAATAATGTACCATCTAAATCAAAAATAAATCTCTTTAACATTTTAATTCCCCCTTAAAAAAAATAACTATAAATTTAAGGACGATTTCTCGCGGTACCACCTTAATTTATAGTTATTGATTTACTATACACTTAAATCTTTTAACGCAAGATATACGCTTATTATTAATAAGGACTCCTAAGACGAATTCATTAACTATTACTGATTATTTTCACCAACCATAATCTCTCTAAAAGTAAATCATTAATTACTACTTCTTAATCAACATCGATATGCATATTATATCATATTTTATGTTTGTATACAACAAATTTAAATAAATATATTAAATATATAAAACATGAAATTATAGATATTATTATACCTATTCTAAATCCCATAGGTTCATAACTAACAATAATATTATTTTTACCCTTATTTATCTTAATACCAATAAATCCATTATTAACTTTATATATATCTATCTTTTTATTATTATTAGTTGCTGTAAAACCTTTATCATAAGGAATTTGATATATCGCAATAGTATCACTATTACTATTTATAGTAGATTTAAAACCATTATTAATAAACTTAAAACTATTACTATTATAAGTACTACTATTTGGATATAGATCTTTAAATAATTTTATTTGTTCTTTATCAAGAATAATCTTTTCATTTAAAGTTTTTATTTTATCTTCATTACTTAAATTATTATAAGTATCTAACTCCATATAATCATTAACACTATAACCAAATTCTTTATATTGAGTATTTTCATATATTTTATAATTACCTATATCTTCAATATATTTATAATTATTAATATCCTCACAACTAATAATATATCTAACACCTAAAATATTATTTAATTCTTTATTATTAATATCAATATCAGTATAAACACTTCTTTCAATACCAACACTATTATAAAAACTAAATGCATTACCACTAATATTAGAATTAAATGCTCTTAAATTATTAATCTTATTAATATATCCAATATTAGTTCTACAATTACTACTAGTATTAAATCTATAATTCTTATACTTATTAAATTCACTCTTTCTAGTAATATAATCTTTATAATCAGGTTCTATATTAAAACTATTATATTTATACTTATAAATCATATAATTACCATGAATAGATACATATATAAATATAAATGACATTAATATTAATATATTTTTACTTCTAAACTTATTAATTAAAAGTACACCTATTATTCCAAATATCATTTCTAGTACTATTACTATTAAATAATACTTATCTAGTATATTAAATGTATATATCTTATTATAAATAAAACTAAATAATACTAATATTAATATTAAGATAATAGTAACCTTAATACCTATTTTAATATCTAATCTATCTTCAATAGACTTAATAGACATTAAAGACATAATAAGTATCGGCATAAAAAACCATCTAGCATAATAACCAGTATTAAATAATACAAAACTATTATTTAATATAGGAATAAACATAAATATTAAACTAATTATAAATAATATACTATAAGGACTCTTCTTATTCTTAATTAAATAAGATATTACAAGTACTAATCCTACTACAGGTAAATAAGCTTCTACACTTGTATAATTAGTATCCATAAGTAAACTTCTATTAGCCATTACTTCTGGTGGGAATAATAAACCCTTAACTATTTCAAAATAATTAGTAAATGGATACTTAATCATATCTATAAGAGTCCAACTACTACCAATTCTTGGATTAGATAAAGTAAATAAGAATACAGGTAATAATAAAAACAATGACATAAGTATTCCTATTAATACTTCAAATACTAAAGTAATAAATAATTTTTTATTAATTTTATAATCTTTACAAATAACTTTAATTATAAAATAAATAAATACAAATATACCTTCTCCTATAAAGAAGAACCAATTAGTAATAGCACATAAAAATACTACTAGAGTAAGTCTTCCTCTTTTATTATCATAAATAAGCCTATCTAATGAATATAAAAGTAATGGGAAGAATGCTACCACATCATGGAAATGATAAAATAAGATATTCGTTAATTGAAAACCACTAAATGTATAAAGTAATGATCCCAGTATTGCATAATTCTTATTCTTAACATATCTTTCTAAAAATAAATATGAACATATTCCTGAAACACCATATTTAAGTATAAATATAGGTCCTATTAAATAAGGAAACCAATTCTCTGGAAATAAATATCCAATAATATTAAATGGACTAAATAAATTATAAAAACTAAAAGTTCCAATAAAATTACTTCCCATTTCATTAAACCATGTCCATAAAATATTACCATGCTTAATAGAATAATTTATTAACATATTAAATGGTATTTGCTGTAGATTAAAATCTGCTACTAAATTATATATTCCATGTCCCATAATAATATTAGGAATTACTATAATAGAACCTAAAATTATTGATAATAAGAAAGATATAAGTATTTTATTATTTCTTAGTCTTTTTAACATTTTGATGTCTTTCAGCATTTAATAGATTTTCATAAATAGAATATACAGTCATTTGACCAACTCCTCCAGGAACAGGAGTTAAATATTTATAATCTTTAACTTCACTAGATACATCTCCACAAATATGTCCATCTTTAAAATTAAATCCTACATCTATTAAAATAACATCTTTATTAACCATATCAGGAGTAATAAAATCAGCTTTACCTACACTAGTAATTACCACATCACTATTTAATGTATGTTTCTTTAAATCCTTAGTCTTTGAGTGACAAATAGTAACAGTACAATTTCTATTAAGTAATAAACTATATAGAGCTTTACCAATATGAATACTTCTACCAATAATAGTAACATCCATTCCTTCTAGAGGTATTTTATAATAATCTAATATCTTCATAATACCTAAAGCAGTACAAGGAACTAATGCAGTATTATCACCATGTATTAATTTAATAATATTTTGATCATTTACTCCATCTATATCTTTTTTAGGATCAATTCTATTTCTAATAACTTCATAATCTAATTCTTTAGGAATAGGTAATTGTAAAATAATACCATTACACTCTTCTTTATTATTAAGTTCATCAATTAACTTACATAATTTATTAGTAGTAGTCTTTTCTAATTTAATAAGTTCAAAATTAACTCCTAACTCTTCAGCAAGTTTTCTCTTTTGATTAATATACTTATTACTAGCAAAATCATCTCCTACTTGTATAACAGTTAATCCACATTTAATTTTCTTATACTTTTTACTTAACTCTTTTAATAAATTATCTCTTACTTCTTTTCCATCAAATAACATAAATAACTCCTAAAAAAGAATTACTAAACTGTAAGTAATTCTTGTTCTTTCTCCTTTAATTTATTTTCTATTTTTTTATTATAATCGTTAACTAAATCTTGAATATCTTTTTCCATTCCTTTTTCTTCATCTTCAGGTAATTCCAATTTTTCAACATCTTCCATACCTTCACGACGAATATTTCTAATAGAAACTTTTGCATCTTCTGCTAAAGCTTTTACTTGTTTAGCAAGTTCACGTCTTCTCTCTTCAGTAAGTTCAGGAATAACAATACGAATAGTTTCCCCATCATTTCCTGGATTATATCCTAAGTTAGATGCTAAAATAGCCTTTTCAATTGCTCCTAAACATCCTTTATCGAAAGGTTTAATTAATAATTGTCTTGCTTCTGGAACAGTAATATTAGCTAATTGTTTTAATGGTGTCATAACTCCATAATATTCAACTACTACACCATCTAAACTAGAAGGATTAGCTCTTCCTGCTCTAACAGTAGTAAATCTTTTTTCAAGACTTTCAATGGTTTTATCCATCTTCTCAGTAACGTCTAAAATAATCATATCAGAATCCATTAATTATCATCTCTCCTCAAAATAATTATATTATATTATTAATTTAAAATAAAGAAAAAAGTACTAAAAAGTACTTACAAAAATTACAAATCCAATTACACCAATTAACAATATAATAAATATTATAGATAAAATTATAAGTATAGCATTTATTATTTTTAAACTAGCATCATCATCTTCTTCATCTAATTCATTATAATCAAATACTCTTACTTTTTTCTTTTTCTTAAAGAATTTCTTCTTCTCTTTTATAGGTAGAGCAGCTGTCTCGGTAACAACAAGATCACCTATTTTAACAGGACCCTCTTCTTTTTCTTCAGTATCAGATACTATTTCATTTATCTTATTAAATAACTCAGTATCTTCTACCCTAGTCTTAGAAAGTTTCTTTTGAAGTTTTTTTTCTTCTTTTAATTTTCTTTTTTCTTCTTTTCTTCTAGCTTCTTCTCTTTTTATCTGTTCAAGTCTTTCTTGTTTCTTTCTTTCATATTCAATTTTTTGGTCAATAATTACTTTTTCTTTAACAACATCTTCATCAGTCTTATTAAGATCTTCTTCTATTTCAACAGTTGCTTGATCAAGTATTTTATATTCTTCAGTATCTTCTGTTGTATCAACTAATTTAAACTTATCTGATCTCTTCTTTTCAACTTTTTCGAAAGCTTCTTCTACTTTCTTATCTATTTCTTCTTGTCTATATTCATCTTGTAATTTCCTTTGTTCAAGAATTTTCTCTTCTTTTTCTTTTAATATTTCACGAGCTTTTTTTAAATCTTTATTAACAACCTTTTTATTAGTAGGTCTCTTATCAACAACAACGACAGAATCTCTAACACTCTTAGTAGTCTTCTTAACAGGAGTCTCTTTTACTTCTTCTTTTTTTGGAGCAACAATCACTTCTTCTTTATAGGCTTTCTTAGGAGTAGTTGTCTTCTTTTTAGTATAAGTATTAGTTCTTTTTCTATTAGTAGTTTTCTTAGTAGTATTCTTTTTAGTAGAACTAGAACTCTTTTTCTTGTTAGATTTCTTAATATCATCTAATTGTTTATCTATCTTTTTAATAGCATTAGTAGAACTTTTCTTAGCCATTAAAATCATCCCCTCTATTTACTTGCTTATTATAGCAATTATTTTGAAATTTACAAGTAAAATATTATTTATTCTTATGCTTTTTAATATTTTTCTTTTTCTTAGGATTCTTAATCTCTTTTACTTTATCTTCTACTATATGATGATCAGTAAGTCTATCGATAAAGATAACATGATTTTCATCCTTAATTATCTTATTTTTCTCCATATAAACCTCTATTAATAGTATATATTATAATTGTCTATTTTTGTATAACTAAAGTGTAAAATATCTGTACTTTACACAAAAAAAGAGTCATATTGACTCTTCTCTTATTCTCCTTTTGCAGCACTGATTTGTGCAGCAACTTCATCAGCAAAGTTTTCTTGTTTCTTTTCGATTCCTTCACCAACACCATATCTAACCATAGAGATTACTTCTCCACCAGCTTCTTTAACATATTTTTCAATAGTTAGTGATGAATCTTTAATAAAGTCTTGTTCTACTAAACAATTTTCTTTAAAGAACTTACCTAACTTACCAGTAGCCATTTTATCTAAGATATCTTCAGGTTTCTTTTCATTCTTAGGATCATTCTTCATTTCAGCTTTAATCATTTCTTTTTCATGTTCAACAACATCAGCTGGAACAGCATCACGATTTACAGCAATTGGATTCATAGCAGCAGCTTGCATTGCAACATCTCTAGCAATATCCATATCTGCTCCTTTAACTACTACAACAGCTGTAATTTTTCCACCCATATGAGAGTAAATACCAAATACTTCATCATCGCTCTTAGTAATTCTTTGGAAACGTCTAAAACTAATTTTTTCTCCAATAGTAGCAGTTTCTTCAACTATTCTTTCTTGAACTGTCTTGCCATCTTTTAATTTAACTTCTAAAGCTTCCTCTGTATTAGTACATTTTTCAAACATTAATGTATCTCTTAATTCTTTTACTAATTCATGGAATTTTTCATTTTTAGTAACGAAATCTGTTTCACAATTAACTTCAAAGATAATTGCTTCATTTTCATTACTTGCAGCTTCAGTAATACCCTCAGCAGCAATTCTTGATTCTTTCTTAGCAGCTTTAGCAATACCTTTTTCTCTTAACCAATCAGCAGCTTTTTCTTGATTTCCTTCACATGCTTCAAGTGCTTTTTTACAATCCATCATTCCAGCACCAGTTTTTTCTCTTAATTCTTTTACATCACTTGCAGTAAACATAATTAATCCTCCTTTTTTACCATTACATTATAATATATTTTTAATTAAAAAAGAAGTAGATAACTACTTCTTTATAAACAATTTATTACTTAGTTAAAGCTTCAACTAATTCAGCTTTCTTCATAGAAGAATAACCTTTAATTCCAGCATCCTTAGCTCTTGCTTTTAAATCAGCTAAAGTTAATTCATTAAAGTCTTCATTCTTAGTTGCTTTCTTTTCTTCTACTTTTTCTTCTTTCTTAGTTTCTTCTTTTACTTCTGTTTCATCATTTACTTCTGAAGTAGCAGTCTCTTTCTTAGCAGCTTTCTTTTCAGTTTTAGCATTCTTATCTTCTTCACTAATGTAATCAACTACTTCGTTTCCATTAACTTCAGCAATTGCATTAGTTAAAGCTCCAATTAATAATTTAACAGATCTTACTGCATCATCATTTCCTGGAATTACATAATCTACTAAATCTGGATCACAGTTAGTATCTACGATACCAAATACTGGAATTCCTAAGATATGAGCTTCTTTAATTGCGATTTCTTCTTTCTTTGGATCAACAATTACCATAGCTTGAGGCATTCTCTTCATTTCACGAATTCCTCTTAAGTTCTTATTAAGTTTTTCATATTCTTTTCTAATCTTAATAACTTCTTTCTTTGGTAATGCTTCGAAAGTTCCATCAGTTTCCATTTTTTCAATATCTTCCATTCTTCTAATTCTTGAACGGATAGTTTTGAAGTTAGTTAATGTTCCACCTAACCATCTTTCATTAACGAAATACATGTTAGTTCTTGTAGCACATTCTTCAGCAGCCTCTTGAGCTTGTTTCTTAGTTCCTACAAATAGAACTTTTCCTTCTTTACTAGCAATTTCTTTTAAAGCTTCATAAGCTTCTTCTAACTTCTTAACAGTTTTTTGTAAATCGATAATATAAATATCATCTCTTGTAGTGAAGATATATTCCTTCATTTTTGGATTCCATCTTCTCTTTTGATGTCCGAATTGAACACCAGCTTCTAATAAATAATTCATTGATACAACAGTCATTTTTTAAATCTCCTTTTCGTTTTTTAATCTTCTATTAGTTTCTAAAACTTATCACCATATAGGCACTAGATAAATAAATCCACTAATATGTTTATTTTGTTAAAGCTTCAATAATTTCAGCTTTCTTTAATCCAGTAACGTTAATTTTCTTTTTAGCAGCAACTTCTTTTAATTCAGCTATTGTCATTTTAGAATAATCAACATCTTCTTTTTTAGTAGCTTTCTTTTCTTCTTGTATTTCTTCTTTCTTAGCTGTAGCTTTAGTAGCTTTTTTAGCTCCGATTGTTACTTCTTTACCAGCAACTTCTTCAGCCTTAGTAATTTTACCAGCTTTTCCATCTTTAGCAACCTTAACTAATTCACTAAACATTTTAGGATCATTAATTGCTATTTCTGATAACATTTTACGATTGATTTCTACACCAGCTTTTGTTAAACCTTCAATAAATCTTGAATATGAAATTTCATTTAATCTACAAGCAGCATTGATTCTTGTAATCCATAATTTTCTAAAATCTCTTTTCTTTTGCTTTCTATCTCTGAATGCATATTGTCCAGAATGCATTAATTGTTCTTTAGCTGTTTTGTATAATCTATGTTTACTTCCAAAGTAACCTTTAGCTTCTTTTAAAACTTTTTTATGACGAGCTTTTGTAACTGCTCCATTTTTAACTCTTGCCATGTTTCTTCCTCCTTCTTATGTTTAATAGATTAGATAATGTTCTTTAATCTATTTTGATCTGCCTTACTAAGGTTAGATCCCTTTCTACAACTTCTATTGAATGAAGCTGTTTTACTACCAGTATTATGTCTACTTCCTGGTTTTCCAATTACTATATCATTTTTTCTTTTTCTAATAACTTTAGCTGTTCCTTTATGTGTTTTAATTTTTGGCATAATTATTCCTCCTCTATTTATTTATCTTTCTTAGGTACTAATAACATAGTCATTTGTCTACCTTCTAACTTAGGTTTTTGTTCAACATCTGCTAATTCATTTACTCTTTCGGCGAATCTATCTAAAACTTCTTTACCTAACTCAGTATGAGCCATTTGACGTCCTTTAAAACGTACTGTTAGTTTTATTCTGTCACCCTTCTCTAGATACTTAGTAGCATTTCTAAGTTTAGTTTCAAAATCTCCAATATCTATAACAGGTGATAAACGATACTCTTTTAATTCAGACATACTAGCTCTTTGCTTCTTCATTGCTTCCTTAGCCTTCTTTTGTTTTTCATAACGGAATTTATTATAATCCATTACCTTACAAACAGGTGGATTAGCATTAGGACTTATTAATACTAAGTCTAAAGCAGCATAACTAGCTAATGTTAAAGCATCACCAATTGGTTTTACTCCAACTTGTTCTCCATTTGGTCCTATTACTAGAACTTGTGGACATTTAATCTGATCATTAATCAACATGTTATCATTATTCTTTGCGATATAAAACACCTCCAACAAAAGAAAAGCAGATATAAAATTTATATCCGCTAAAAAACCTAATAATATTAATTATTTCTTGGCTTTTTACCTACCACTATTCGCAGTCAGGTGGATATAAATCTCTTTCCTTTTAATCAATCGACTAGAAACATTTTACCATAATTTCTAGATTTGTCAACATTTTATTGCTTTTTTCCAAATCTTTTTTGAATTTTATCCTTAATTGTTTCAGTTTTCTTAAATCCTCCAGTTACTGATATAAAATATTGGAAAATATCATCATCTTTAATAACAGAATTTTGTCTTCTTAAACCATCTCTAAAATTTAAGAACTTTTCAAAAAATACTTGAGCATATGAATAGTCATCTGGAATCATTGACTTAACAGGATAATCATCATCTTCATCAAATGATACAAAGTTACCAATTTTAGGACCCTTATCATATAAAGTAATCAAACATCCAGTTACTGGACTAATAAAAAAATTATCAATACTTTTACCATTATTTCTATTTACTTCACTAATAACTCTATCCCTATCAGATTCTTTAAAACTAACTAGTGCTAATTTTTTAACATCTTTACCGTCTTCATCTTTAAGTATTACAGGATAAGATTCAAAATCACATTCTTCCCCTGTAGCATAGTTCATTAAATCCTTAACAACAATACCAACTTGTATCATATTAAGTCTTCTCATAGTAAAACCTCCAAAATATGTTCACTATTATAACACTAAATAAAATAAAAAGAAAGATTATTCATCTTCCTCTTCTTTTTCCCTTTTATCTTTTTCTTTTAAAAGTCTATTAAGTTCATTTCTAGTTTCATTTATATTATTATCAAGTTCATTATTAACTTTAATAGAACTATTAATATTATCATCTTTCATTTTAGCAAGTTTCTCTTTAGTCTTAACATTCCCAATAGAAGAATAAACTATATCTATACATTCATTTAAACTTCTATCTAATTTATCTAATTCATCTTGTATATTATTCATATGATCTAATCTTTTACTATTTAAATCAATCATATTATTTAATTCATTCATATTTACCCCTAATATATGTGTTTATATTCAAATCTACCATCAGGTTTTATTGAAGTTACACTTGCTCCAAAAGAATCTAATCCAGAAAAAGCTTCTTGAAGTATAGCTTCAGCTTTATTATAAACTTCATCTAACCCTTCAATCTTAGTAATTAATCTATTTAATTCAGTAAGAGTCTCTTGAGCAAGACTAATCTTACTATTTATTTCACTTGTATCATATAGTAATTGAGTAGATGTAATAGTCTCTCCATTTGCACCTTTAGATTCAACAGTAGTAGTAGCAGTCAACATACCTTTTAAAGAATCAATACTATTTTCACATATAGTTTTTTGTTTTCTATAATAATCTAATTTAGAAGAATCAAGCATTAAGTCATCTCCCAAATAATCTTTAAGTATTTGTAATGCTTCCTTTATAGCTTCACTCATCTTACTAGCAATCTGCATTCCAGAAGCAAAAGCTTCATTATATTCACCCATCTTAGTACGATATCCATCCCAATTAACTCCTATTAATTGATCTTTAGTACCACTAATAAATGAGTCAAGTGACGAATTAATATTCTTAGAATTTGATGAATCATTACTTAATATATCAAAAGTATTAGATTCAAGAAATGTATTTATTTCATCTAAATATACCTTAGCCACGAAGTTTACCTCCCTTAAAATACTTATCTACTACTTGTTTATATGTTAAATCTTTAAAAGTCTCTTCTTTAAATACTACATCAATTGTATTTTCAACTACTTTGATAGTCTCAACATATCTTGCTCTACTATATTTTTCTTTAATAACAGGTAAATTATTATTAGCTTCTACTTTATTTTTATATGTATATTCAAATTTAATTTCTTTTATTTTGTCTCCATCCATTGTAATTATTCCATTATATCCATCAAATTCATATACATATTCAGGTAATTTATCAGAAGGTTGATTACCTTTACCATCAGCATGACCAGTAGGAGTTGAACTTCCTCTTTTATTTTTATCATTACTATTTTCAGATAATCCATATTTTATATAATCAATATCCCCAGTTCTAACAATACTTCCAATATTTAATCCTTGTTTAAGTTCCTCATCATAATCAACAACTGCTTGTGCATAACTCATTACTGATTCAGTTTCAGCAGATAAAGAACTTAATAAACTATTTATATAATCAAAATATTTATTTAAATAACCAGATAAACACCCAGGAATACCAGAAGTAGATCTGAAATTAAATGTACTAAAATTAGAAGCAGTATTCTTTATATAACTTCTAATATTATCAATACTAGTATTTGCATAAGTATAATTAGAAGCAAGTAAACTACCAGATTTAGATACTAAATGTATATCTTTTTTATTACCTAAATTAGCATACTTAGTAGAAATTGGACTAATCTCTTCAGTTATATTAAAACTATCTACACTCTTAATTTTATCTATATTAGGAATTCTAACAGCACCAATCTTAGAATTTGCTAAATCCTCATAATTAGCATAAACAACTTTACCACTTTCAGGATCATATGTTAAGAAATCATATCCACCTGCTCTAGTAATATCAAAGTCATCTCTTTCTCCTAAGATATATTCAAGTATTCCATTAGTAAGAATATCTCTATTAGTAGCAATATGTGCATTACTTCCATAATCAGTTTCTAATAAATAAGCATTTATTCCATGTTTCTTTAATTCTTCGATTTTATTTAACATATTAATATGGAATCCAGAATCAGGAGCAACAAATACTACTGGTACATTACCATCTACTAATCCTTGTATTCTATCCATCTTTAAATAACTTGTATTATATGGTTCACATGAAATAACAGTTGATTGAATATCAGGATGATTAGCAGAAAAAGAATTAGTTCTATCTACTCCTAAGAAACCACTAGCACTAAAACATACAGTAACATTATCAGTAACATTTAAATCAGCTACTTGTGCCATCCTTAAACCATTTTCCATACAATTATTATGATCTGAACAAGATGCTGCTATTGTAATAACATAATCAGGTGGATTACCACTATTAATTAATTCTCTTAACATTTTAGCATCATTTCCACTACCACCTGAACCGGGAATATATGAAACCATACCAACATTCCCAGTAGTATTAGCAGGAATATATATTTCATCAAGATTATTACTTCTACAATAATATCCAGCTAAATTACCATTATAGTCATATACTTCATTATATGATTTAACTCCTCCAGGATAATTATTCATTAATGCATCTTTCATATTATCACCACCTTAATTCTATCATAAAATTTATAATAAACTAATATAATAATCAATTACCTTTTTACTATTAATGTCAAATTCATAACTAATTTCAGGATGCCATTGTAATCCTAAAATAAATCTCTTGTTAGGCATCTCTATAGCTTCAATTATATTATCATCACTAAAAGCAATACTATCAAAATAAATGTTAGGGGTAATCATCTTTTTATGAAAACTATTAACCATAAATTTACCTATATTTAATATTCTATATAAAATACTATTATCATTAATAACAACACTATGAGTAAGTTCATTATCATTATCTTGTTTATGATTAATATAAGAATCTATATCTACTAAACTAATATCATCTTTATAACAACTCATAGTCTGCATACCTAAACATATACCTAAAGTAGGAATATCTTTATTAACAGCCTCTTCAAATAAATATCTATCATACGGAGTAAGTTTAAAACCACCCGGTAATAAAAAACCATCTATATCTTTAAATATATTATCTATTAACAATTTCTCTTCATTAGTAAACTCACTAAATTCATTACCTCTAGTAGTAGGATAATCAATATCTTGAACAGGAATAATAAAATTAATATTTGCTCCTGCTAAAAATAAAGTCTTTCTAAGTCTATCACTTAAATATACTTTAGAAGTATCATTAGTAACAATATATTTAGAAATAACACCTATAGTTTTATCTCTCTTATTATTTTTAATTTCTCTATTTCTACACTTCTCTATAAAATTATCTTCTCCATATATTGGAACATTTAATAATTTAGCTTCCTCTAAAATAATTTTATTATAATCATTATCAATAGGTATATATATCCCATTAACAGTATCTAGATCTTCTCTAATATATTTATTTATATCAATATTAGTATCAACAACAGGAATAAAAGTTTTAATAACAAAATCTTTTTGAAACTTTCTTCTTATATCTTCTTCTAAATAATAAATACTTCTCCCATCATCTAGATATCCTTTTAGTAGAGGTATTCCTATTATCATATAATCACCAATATTATTATAACATAAAAAACAGACTAAAAAGTCTGTTTATAATTAATATTAAAACTAGAATCAAAATCATAATTATCTATAAGAACTTCATTCTTATATAAAACTATATATCTTAATGTCTTAGTCTCTCCATTCTTTATAGTATCTCCTTCATTAACAAGTTCTCCATCTTGATAAGCTAATCTATATTGAATATAATTATCATCTTTATGAATATCTAGTTGATCTATTTCTATATCATAAGGAGTAGGATTTATAACATCAAAATCTATTTCATAATAATCTCCTACTTCATTTAAAGTAGCAGAATAATCAAAATTAGTACCATCTATATTACTTAAATTAACATTATTAGTATATTTAAAATTATCATAATAAATATCATTATTCTTATCAGACTTATTATTATAACTAATAACTATACTAATCATTATTAATAATATAAATAATATTCTATTAAGTAACTTAGTCATAAAACACCCCCTGTTATTTTATTTACTAAAAAATCTTTTAATATATTGAACGAAACTAATTTTTTCTCCTCTTTCTTCTTTAATTTTATTTATAAATAAATATAGATTCTGATAAATATCATCTTCTTTTACTGTTAAATTATTATCAACCGAATAATTAATAAAATTAATATAATTAGTAAAGAACTTATTTAATTCAACATCTTCATCTTTTAATAGAATTTTAATAGGATTATCATCATCTATTCCAAATGAAGCATCTTCATCACCAGCATATTCTATTGGAAATGTAGAAATATGATGATATGGATTATTCCTAATAAATTCTTCCAAATCCATTCCTTCACAACCTCTTAATTTTATTGTTGCTTCTGGGGCCTCACTAGTTTTACAAATTGAAAAAGATATATATTTTCTAGTACTACCATCATCTTCAACATACTCAACAGGTACACAAAGTATCTTACACTCTTCTCCTTCAATTGTCTCAATTATTTGTCTACTTGCAGAAAGAGCATCAATTAAACGTATATTATTTTTCATAACCATATAATCAACCTCCAATGTGGTTTATTGTACCATAAGATATGTTTATTGTTATATAAAAATTATTTATAAGTAAAAAGAAAGAATTATTTAATTCTTTCTTCAATATAATTAACTACTTCATTTAATTTAATAGTTTCTTGTTTCATAGTATCTCTATCTCTAATAGTAACAGTACCATTATTAATAGTTTCATCATCTATTGTAATACAGAATGGAGTACCAATTGCATCACATCTTCTATATCTCTTACCAATAGATCCAGACTCATCATAACTAGTCATAAAACGTTTAGATAATTCTTGATATACTTCATTAGCTTTATCTCCATGATATTTCTTAGCAAGTGGTAATACACATGCTTTATATGGAGCAAGTGAAGGTAAAATATGTAATACTTCTCTAGTATCATTTTCTAACTCTTCTTCTTCATATGAATTACATAGTACTGCTAATAAAAGTCTATCTACTCCAACAGATGGTTCAATAACATAAGGAACATATTTCTCATTAGTTTCTGGATCTAAGTATTTTAACTCAGTCTTAGAATGTTCTTCATGTACTGATAAATCATAATCAGTTCTATCAGCAATTCCCCATAATTCTCCCCATCCCATAGGATATAAGAATTCAATATCAGTAGTTGCTTTACTATAGAATGATAATTCTTCAGGAGAATGATCTCTATATCTTAAATTCTCTTCTTTTAATCCTAAAGACTCTAAGAATTTTAAACATTTTTCTTTAAAATATTTATGCCATTCTAAATCAGTATCAGGTTTACAGAAGAATTCATATTCCATTTGTTCAAACTCTCTAGTTCTAAATATAAAGTTTCCTGGAGTAATTTCATTTCTAAATGCTTTACCTATTTGTCCAATTCCAAATGGAACTTTAGCTCTTTGACTTCTTAAAACATTATTAAAGTTAACAAATATACCTTGAGCAGTTTCTCCTCTTAAATATACTTTAGAAGTAGAATCCTCAGTTACACCAATATGAGTCTCAAATAATAAATTAAATTGTCTTATACTTGTGAAATCATTCTTTCCACATTTAGGACATGGAATCTTATGTTCAGAAATATAATTCTCTAACTTCTTATTATCCCATCCATCTCCTGTTTCTTTTCCTTCAGTAAAGTCTTCAATTAATTTATCAGCTCTATGTCTAGCTTTACAACTCTTACAATCAATAAGTGGATCAGCAAAACTTGCAACATGTCCTGAAGCAACCCATACTTCTGGATTCATAATAATAGCAGCATCTAATCCATAACTATTCTTTTCATTTTGAATAAACTCTTTCCACCATGCTCTTTTAATATTTTCTTTTAATTCTCTTCCTAGCGGTCCATAATCCCAAGAATTAGATAATCCTCCATAAATTTCAGATCCTTGAAAAATAAAACCATATTGTTTGCAGTAATTAACTATTTTTTCCATTGTTAATTTTTCCATTTTATCCCTCCTAATAAAAAAACTTCTAGAATATGTAAGGACGAAGTAAACTCCGCGGTTCCACCTTACTTATTCTAGAAGAATCAGCTTTATTTTATACTGCTGTTAGGCTTTCCACACCCGTCATCGCACTTATGCATATAATATAACATACTTTTTTTTTAATATCAAGAATAAGTCGATAAATATTTACCAACTTTAGGTATCTTATTAATTAGCATCAATGTAAGTAATGAAGTAAAGAATATAAATAAACTATGTAGTGGTATTCCTATAATAGAAACAATATCACATCCAACAGTCTTAATAGTAATATCTAAGAATATTCCATGTATTAAATAAATACCAAATGAATAAGTACATAATAATGTAATAAAATCATTACTCTTCTTACTCTTCATATTTTGAAGTACAAATATAAAGGCAATAAGAGATAAAGTCATTACAAATATACCTCTATAAGAATAATATACATTATAAAACATATGCTCTCTAAAAGATAACTTATATGATAAATAAACATCTACTATTAATACTAATATAAATGGAATAATTAATAATAAATTATTTATCTTTTTCTTACCCATTCCAAATGTTTCATATAAATATCTACCTATTATAAAATATCCACCATAACAGAATAATGATAAAGTATCAGTTAAATCAGTATATATAAAACATAAATTACATAAAGTAACACATAATATAAATGCACCATATCTAATATATTTATTTCTATCAAAATAATCCATTAAAGCACTAAGTAATGGTTGTGCTGCATATAAAACAATTAATGTATATAAAAACCATAAATGTTTTCTATAAGGTTCTACTAATAAATGTAATAAATTCTTATAAGTAACATCTAAATAAAAGTATTCCCATATTAAATAAATAATATCCCAAATAATAATAGGAATTAATATCTTAAATAATCTTTTTAAATACTTATTCTTATTAAAATTCTTTCTAACAAGTAATGTACCACTAATCATAAAAAATATAGGTACACTAATTCTAGATAAAATATTAATAAAAACAGAAAATATATAAGAAAGATTATTTATATCACCAAAACTTCTACAATAACAATTAGCAACATGTATTAATATAACCATTATCATAGAAATTGATCTTAATACATCTAGTCTATAATCCCTTTCCATTAGTCCTCCTTACAAGTAATTGTTTTATTAGTCCACTCTTCAGGTTCATAAACAACTCCAAAGAAAACAATTTCATCATTATATTTAATCATATATATAAATGGTTTATCAAACGTAATATCAACTTCATTAGTATCTAATTCAATAGAACTCTTATCAAAACCAAAATATGTAACAGCAGCAGCCTTAGTACCCTTTTCACTTAAATCAATAAATGTTTTATGTACAGCTTGATTAATATATAAATCCATATTAGATATTTTACTAAAGTCTGCAGTAGACTTAAATATATCTTTAAGACCCATATCTTCTAATCCAGATTTAAAGTCACTATAATCAAAAGAATAACTAAATCTAGGAAGTTTTAAATTAATAGTTAAATCACTACTAGAAGATATTTTATTATCATATATCTCCTTTATTACATTATCATTCATTTTATTAATATAACTATTAATATCAGTTTTAGGAATAATACCAATAAATTCTAATTTACTATTATTGTAATCTTTATAAGGTAATATAATCCCCTTCTCATAATCAGTATCAAAATATGATGCACTATGTTTATAAGAATTACTCATCATAGCAACATCAATCTTTTTACCATTAGAAGTAAATATATCTTTATGAGTCTTATTACAATCAAATTCACTCTTCCATTCAACATCAAGTGCTACTGCGTTAGAAAGACCCATTATAAAATCTTTACCAATATCATCAACTACTTTATCTATCATTCCACTAGTCTCTTTATTAACCCAATCATTAATAACTTTAGGAGTCTCATATTTATCAATTAATATTTCAGAATGATAATTATTTTTTAATTTATTTTTATAATCTAAATTAATACTATCTTTATAAGTATCTTTTAAAAATAATGCATTAGCAACATTAATTCTCTTATCAATTCTAATATCTTCTATATCTCTTTCAGGAACTACTTTTTCTAATTCTTCTAAAGTAGTAGAACTTGCTCCTTCTCTTACCATAGATAAAGCAACCTCTATTGAATAAGGACTTATTAAATAATTAGTATTTTTATAATTATTATTAACTTCCCTAATCATATTAAATGTAAAAGTATTATCCATAGACTCATCTCTTTCAACACTAGAATTCTTTATTACTTTAAAAACACTAAAGAAAATTGATAGTAATAATAATAGTGTTAATAATAAAACTAATATAAATAATATATTTCTAATTTTACTCTTCATTTTCATTCCTCATTTCTGATTCATATAATTTCTTATATTCAGGACAAGATTTCATAAGTTCTTTATGATTTCCTTCTGCTTCAATATGACCATTATTTAAGAATAATATTCTATCACTATTAACAATAGTACTTAATCTATGAGCAACTATCATAATAGTATAATCATCATGTAAATTACTAATAGCTTGCTGGATCTTTTGTTGTGTTTCATTATCTAAAGCAGATGTTGCTTCATCAAATAAAATAATCTCAGTCTTTTGAACTAAAGCTCTAGCAATAGCAAGTCTTTGTCTTTGACCTCCAGATAAACTTATTCCACCTTCTCCTACAACAGTATCATATTTATCATCTAAACAATTAATAAATTCATCTAAACAAGCTGCTCTGCAAGCTTCAATCATTTCTTCTTCAGTTAAATCTTTCTTAACTAATCTTAAATTATCTCTAATACTCATATTAAAAATATAAGGATTTTGACTAATAATAGTAATATTATTTCTAATAGATTCTCTATCTAATTCATTAATATCTACACCATCTATAGTAATTTTACCTTTATTAACAGTATACATCTTACATAATAAACTAAATATAGTACTCTTACCAGTTCCACTCTTACCGACAAATGCAACTGTCTCTCTAGACTTAACTTTAAAACTTAAATCTTTAAGAATTTCTCTATCTTCATTATACCCAAAACTAACATTATTAAATTCAAAATTACCTTTAACTTTATCTAAATGTTTCTTACCAAATTTCTCTTTAGTAAACTCATCACTATCAATAATATTAAATATTCTAGTAGAAGATAAATTAAAGTTCTTAATCTTCTCCATTAACATTCCACCATATCCAACAATATTAGTAACTCTACCCATATAATTATGAATAACTAATGCAGTTGAGATAGTAAGTTCATTAGTAAATATTAAATATACAAGTAAAAATACAACAGCCATATCAAATAAATCATGATAAGTATTTCTAAGTAAAGTATAATTTCTATCCGCAGACATCATCATATATCTATATTGATTAAGATCAACTACTTTATTATGTAATTCATCCATAAAATTATCTTCAGCACTAAGCATTTTAATATCTCTTATACCTCTAACGATTTCACCAATAAAACCAGATACATTTTCATTTTTCTTTCTAAATTCTTTATCTCTTTCATTTAAAAGATTTACTCTTCTTCTATCAATTAAATAAATAATAAAAACCATTATTAATACAAATAAGAATATCTTCTTATTAATTATAAAAATCGCAACAAATATACCAATATCAGTAAAAATATTAGTAAGATAAATATTTAATACATTAAATATATCCGCAATACTACTAGTATCATTAGTTAATCTTTGTATAAATACACCAGAAGAATTATTATCAATACATTGATTCTCTAATTTTAATATTTCTTTACCCAATTCACTTTGTACATTAATAAAACTTTCTCTATATACTTTTTGAGAAAAATATCTATTAAGAAATATAACTACATTTCTAAGTAATTCAATAAGTAATAAAACAATACTTAAAGTAAGAACTTGTACTAATACATTATTAGTAAGATTAACAATTATATTTGCACTAATAATTGGTACAAATACACTTATACCTACATGTATAAAGCATGAAATAACATATAAGAAAAATTTAAGTCTTACACCCTTAGTATATTTCCAAGCAAATTTTAAATTCTTAAATAAATCTTTCATATAAACCTCTTTATCATAAATATTATATCATCAAATATTTTTTTATGATAGAATGTTTTTAAGGGAGTGAAACAATGAAATTAAGTAAGAATATTTTAGGTAATAAAAGAAAAGATTATTTAAGTTGGGATGAGTTCTTTATGGGAATTGCTAAACTATCAGCAGGAAGAAGTAAAGATCCAAATACTCAAGTAGGAGCATGTATAGTATCAGAAGATAATAGAATATTATCAATTGGTTATAATGGTGCTCCAAATAACTTTAATGATGATATATTTCCATGGAACAGAGAAGGAAAAGATACAGAAACAAAATACATGTATGTATGTCATGCAGAGGCAAATGCAATTAATAACTATTTAGGTAGTAGAAAAGACTTAAGAGGAGCAAGAATATATGTAGACCTATTCCCTTGTAATGAATGTGCTAAAGATATAATCCAAGCTGGAATAAAAGAAGTAGTTTACTTATCAGATAAATATAATGGTACTCCAGGAAACTTAGTATCTAAACATCTATTTGATACTTGTGGAGTAAAATATAGAATGATGGGAAAAGCTCATCAAAAGAAATTAGAAGTATCATTAAAACCAGATGAACCAATAAAAATAGAAAAATAAAAAGACTAACAATTAGTCTTTTTTTATATATTATTTTCTAATAAATTAAGAATATCTTCTCTAGTACTAGAATCAGGAATATCATTTACTATACTAGTAAAATTAGCAAGTAATATTAATTTCTCAGCATCCTTTTCACTATATCCTCTAGACATTATATAGAATAATTCTTCTTTATCAACTTTTCCAGAAGAAACTCCATGTGTACCAACAACATTCTCTTCTCCACATAACATTTGAGGAAGACTTCTACTTCTACAAGTATCAGATAATAATATACAATTCTCATTCTCTTCACCTATAGAATTACTACATCCCTTTATAAAATCAATAGTACCTCTAAAATTCTTAATACAATTATCATTAATTGATCCTTCAACTTTCATATTATTAGTAGATTCTCTTTCACTATTCTTTAAATAATAATTCATATCAATAGTATTATTATCTTTACCAATATAAATATTATTTAAATTATTAATAGCTTTATATTTTAAATCACTATATACATTATAAACTCTTAAATTACCATTTAAATCAATTATATTATGAGTAAGATTAGAATAATCACTATTATTAGTTTCTATAGCCATAAAATTAGTACTATCATTCATATTATTAATAATAGTAATATTTCCTTTAGATTTATTACTCATATTAACAACTTCATATAAATGATTAAAACACTTATCATTACCCTTATAATTAATAACAAAATTACAAGAAGAATTCTCTTCATAATTAATAGTAATTTTACTAATTAATACTTCATCTTCAGAAAAATTATAATTAATAAATATTGAATCATTAATAATAATATTCTTAGGAATAGTAATATTAATATCTAAATATTTAGAAAACTCTAATCCTATTTTAGTAGTTAATTTCTTATTAACTATTTTTTTATTTATAATTATATCTTTATTATCAGTAATATCATATTCACTTAACATATTTATTTTTGGAATATCTAATTCTATTTCTAAATCATTAATCTTAAAACCATTAGTAGTTTTTACTGGTAGTTTATTTAATCTATATTTCATAATAATCACCTACCCTATACTTCCTTCTAATTCTAAATCAATTAATCGATTCATCTCAACAGCATATTCAACAGGAAAAGCCTTAGCGATAGGTTCAGCAAATCCTCTAACTATTAATGCTTTTGCTTCTTCTTCTGATAAACCTCTACTCATTAAGTAGAATATAGCTTGATCACTAATCTTACCAATCTTAGCTTCATGAGAAAAAGTAACATCATCAGTTTCAATAGTATCAACAGGAATAGTATCACTACGAGAAATACTATCTAACATTAATGATTCACAAGATAAAGCAAGTTTAGATTTAGGAGAATTCTTTTTAACATATACATTACTTCTAAATGTACAAATTCCTCCATCTTTAGAAATAGACTTAGAATTAACAATAGAACTAGTTCTAGGAGCATTATGAATAATCTTTAATCCTGTATCAAGATTTTGCCCTTTACCTGCAAAAGAAATATTAGTAAATTCACATCTTGCTCCTTCTCCATTTAAAACACTAAGTGGATATAACATAGATACTTTAGATCCAAAAGAACCCATTATCCATTCAATTTTACCATTCTCTCCAACAAAGCATTTTTTAGTATTAAGATTAAGCATATTCTTAGACCAATTTTCTATAGTAGAAAATCTAAGAGATGCATTCTTTTCAACAAATAATTCAACACATCCAGCATGTAAATTAAGTTCATTATATCCCGGTGCAGAACAACCTTCTATAAATTGTAAATCAGCACCTTCATCAACAATAATCAAAGTATGTTCAAATTGTCCTGCTCCTGGAGCATTAAGTCTAAAATAACTTTGTAATGGTCTATCTAATTTAGCATTTTTAGGTATATAAACAAAACTACCTCCAGAAAACAAAGCATAATGTAGAGCAATATACTTATGATCATTAATTGGTACCGCTTTAGAAAAATACTTTTTGACAAGTTCAGGATATTCTCTCAATCCTTCATCAAAACTAGTATAAATAATTCCTTGTTTCTTTAAATCATCAGTTAAATTATGATAAACAACTTCTGAATCAAATTGAGCTCCAGAACCAGCAAGTGCCTCTTTTTCAGCATCAGGAATACCTAACTTATCAAATATATCCCTAATATCTTCAGGTACATCCTCCCATTTTCTTACTTGTCCCTCTACCTGTCTCTTATACACATCTGACGCTGCCGACGATCTTACGCGTG
>CALYOH010000003.1 GCA_945228905.1 uncultured Caryophanales bacterium | reverse complement strand
AGGCTTTATAGAATTAAATGTAAAAAAACCAGGAAAAATAATAATAGAATATAAATAATTGGTAAGTGATAATTAGTTTTGAATTTACTTAATCCGATACCTGCGAATATACTTACTATTAGTATTACAAAACACATATTTCTATAAGCAAATTGTATTGATAATAATAGTTTTGGTAAATATTCATATGGGAATATTTTTAAACTTAATATTACTGATAAAACTAATATACTTAATAATCCTAAATATATATTTCTATTCTTTTTATCTTTTATTCCAACTATTATACCTATAATCATTAATATTAATGGAATTATATTTATATATTTAAATAAATCATATTCATCCATT
Organism: uncultured Caryophanales bacterium; assembly: GCA_945228905.1. Taxonomy (GTDB): domain Bacteria; phylum Bacillota_I; class Bacilli_A; order RF39; family UBA660; genus UBA3789. The sequence goes on along the minus strand of CALYOH010000003.1, from coordinate 41,035 downwards.
CCTGGAATAATATAGTCTTTTAGAGTTAATCCCAATCCTTTAGTCATTTCTACTGTGGAAGAGACTAATTCTCCTTTAAAAATTGTATAAATACCTAAGTTCTTATGTTCTATTAATAAGGCCATATCTGGAAGTATTAATAATAGTAGAATTATACTTCCTAACAATAGTGGTTTTATATTCTTTATGTATTTCTTTATATTAAATAGCATAAATACTATTACTAAGAATGTGAAATATACTGATAATACAAGATGTGAATTAATCATTCCTAAGTATCCTATTATAAAATAAATATAAAACCCTTTTTTATTATCATTTAATAAGTTTATTAAACCTATTAGAACCATTGGCATAAATACAAATATAAAAGATTCATTAAATGATCCTCTTATATAGATATCACATAATAGATATGGCATTGTGATATATACTATTGAAGATAATAGTGATTTGTTTTTATTTTTTGTTAATAAGAAGACTAGTTTATACATAAAAAGAGCTGATAAGAAAGTTATTATAAAATAAACTATCTTCATTGAATATATTGGTCCTTTACCTAATAGATAGAATGGTATATTTATTATTCCCGATACTATATGTGGTAAATTAGGATAAAAGATCATTGTTCCATATCCATGATTACCTGCAAGATATGGAGTTATTTTACTAATATTAAGGTTTAATATCATTTTAGTAATAGCTTCTATATTAGTTAAATGGAATAATGTATCATGACCATTATTAAAATTAAGAGACAAAAAAGGCATAAAAAGAAAGTTCGTTACTAAAAACATAATAATATATTCTTTTTTTATTTTTTTAAATATATCAATACATTTATAAAACAATTTCATTTTATCATGCCTTCTTTTCTAATAATAAAAGTAATACCCATCTTTTTCTAATGATTCATCTTCTACTAATTTGTAATTATTTAGATTTTTATCATCTAAGTTGTATTCTATTCCTTGTATTCCATGATGTTTTAATCTAATATTTACTTTCTTTTTATTCTTAGAATATTTTTTAAAGTCTTTTAAATTTGCATTAATTTCTTTGTCTTTAGTATATGCATAATGTACTTGTGATAATAGTATTAATCCTGAATTCATTGCGAATAAGAATATTACTATTAAAGATAATATATTTAATACTTTACTCTTTTGTTTCATTAAATAAATTAATACATATACCGGTAATAGATATACATATGGAACATATCTTGCCCAATAACTTCCATCTAGTGCAAGTATTAAGATTATTGATGTTAATAATAATATTCCATATAGAATCAATTTATCATATTCTTTTTTTCTTATTAAATCAATTAATACATATATAGTACCAATTATTGTTAGAATAAATATTCCACTAAATAATGGTCCAAATCCTCCTACTCTTAAATCTGGAGAATTAAAGTTTGCTATTTCTTGTCTATATACTCTAAATGGTACTTTTAAATTAGGTTCATTTATATATGTTTCATACGTAGGTGCAACATTCTCACTCATTGAAAAAATACTAATTAAAAATTGTTCTCCATGACTTTTTATTTTCATTGATTTAGGTATTTCCATATTTACCATGTTATCAACATGTCCTTTTCCAAATAATGGATAAAATGGATGTCCGTGAGTTATAAAATTCTTTGTATATGTGTTACTTGCAACTACTATGATTGCTATAAAGACTGTTACTATATAAAATAATGAGTCTTTTATAAATATCTTTTTAAATTCTTTTTTATTCTTTATAAAATTATAAATATGTCTATATAGATATAATACTCCAGCAAATACTGCTGCAAAGGCAAATCCATTAAACTTAGTATTGCAACACCAAATAATTGCTATTGCAAGTATTAGGTAGTTATCTATTTCATTTGATTTATCTTCCCATTTTACTTTTAATGAACAAATCATAATAATCATAAATAATGATATTGCTAGCACTCCATCTAAATATAGATTAGTTAAATGTGTCATTGTAATTGGATTAAATGCTAGTACACAGGCAATTAATATACTTTTCCACTCTTCTATTTTCATTTGTTTTAATATCCAGAATGATACAAATAATCCTATAAATAACCATAATATATTAAATACTTTAGCTGTTTCTATATTATTTGTAAAAGCATATATTACTGCACCAAAAGTTTCTGTTCCTCTAGCATAATGATCTACCCATTTAACATTAACATTATCATCTAATATATTAAATGGATTACCTTTAAATTCTTCAACACTTTCATATAATGGATTCCATCCATTCTTTAATGCACCAACTGCTAATTTATGATAAGTATTTCCATCCGCAGTAGTATCATATATTCTTCCTACTGAAAGAATTGATATTATAAATACTATTGTTGCTATTATAATACTTATTGAACTTTTTTTATAATTTTCTTTCTTTCTATACAATACAAATATAATAATAGATAAAATATAAATAATTGGTAAATGTAAATTAGTTATATTTACCTTAATTATAAATAATAAGTTTGTAATTATTAATATAAGTGTAATTGAGATTAATAAGAATAAAGCAGACTCTTTTAAGTAATCTAATATGTTATAAAATTTATTTTCTTTCTTTTTTTTCTTCTTTACCATTATTAATCCTTTCTATTTAAATTTTCTGAAATAATAAATCTTGGTCTAGCTTTAGTTTCACTATATATTTTTCCAATATATTCTCCTATAATTCCTATACTTATCATTTGAATTCCTCCAATAAACCATATTGATATTGATAAGAATGTCCATCCATCTACTGTATTACCAGTAATTTTTCTAACTAAAGAATAGATCATTATTACTAAACTTATAAATAATATTACAAATCCTAATGTACAAATAAATCTTAGTGGCTTTACACTAAATGAAGTTATTCCATCCCAAGCAAAATTAAGCATTTTCTTTAATGGATATTTTGATTCTCCAGCGAATCTTTCATTTCTTTCGTAATATACTACATCAGATTTAAATCCTACTAATGGGAACATTCCTCTTAAGAATAGATTTACTTCTTTATAATTTGAGAATTCTTCTAATACTCTTTTTGATGTCAATCTATAATCAGCATGATTATAAACACAATCTACTCCTAATACTTTCATAAATTTATAAAAACCTTCTGCAGTAGTACGTTTAAAGAATGAATCTTTCTTTCTAGCACTTCTAACTCCATAAACAATATCATTTCCTTCTTGATATTTTTCTAACATTCCATCAATTGCATTAATATCATCTTGAAGATCTGCATCCATAGAAATAACTACATCAGCATACTCTTTAGCAGTCATTAATCCACCTAAAAGCGCATTTTGATGTCCCCTATTTCTTGATAAAGATACTCCTGTGAATAGTTTTTCTTTTTCATGTATTTCTTTTATTATTTCCCAAGTCTTATCTTTTGATCCATCATTAACATACATTACTCTACTATCTTGACTTATTTTTTTGTCTTTAATTAACTTTTCTAATTTAGCTTTTAATTGCTTAGTTGTTTCATGTAATACTTCTTCTTCGTTATAACATGGAACTACTACATAAAGTATTGGATTCTTTTTCATAATTAACACTTCCTTGTTTTATTATAACATATTATTTTAAATCATCGGAATCATCTAATAATAGTAATAATAGTTCTCCTGCACTCCATGAATGTGTCTGCGATATATTGTCATATGTAAGGTCTCCCATATTAACATTTAGATAATTCTCATAATTTGCCTTTGATGCATTCTTTTCCCAAGATAGTGGATAACTATTACTATTAACAATTAAACTTCCTTTTCTTAATTTATGATATTTAGCTGTTGTTAAATATGGATATTCAATACTTCCTTCATTATCTCCAAAAGCTATATAATCGCTCCACCAACACATAGTTGAATAATTATCTTTTGGTATTGTATCTAATTCATAATAGAAATCTCTTCCTACTGACTCTATTCCCAATTTATACCATAGATTTTGATATAGATATTCATCTGAATAATCAGTCTTTCCATATATATAATATCCATTAGGATTTTCTTCTGCTAAATGGTTTGCTTCATCTACAATTTGATCAATTAAATTTTCATTTCTTTCTTCTTGAGTAGATAGTATATATAATAATTCTCCTAAGTTATCTGGTTCTTTTATATCGCTTTGTAGATCATATATATCCTCTATACTATTAACCCAATCAGTTATTAAATTTGTATTATTTGTATTTTTTAATACCATTGATACTATAGCGGCATCTCTATACCATGGTTTATCGTATACCATTATATTTGGATATATTTTACTATCTTTAATATTAAATAGTATTTCACTATATAGTACTTTCTTAATATTTTGATATTTTTGATTATCAAAATTATATAAATCTATATGATTATTAGTACCCTCTATAATTGTATCTTTATCATTAATACTGTAGTGTACTCCTTCACTATCTTCATATATTTTTATATAATCATTATCTATTGTTTCTATTAATACCATATATCTATTAGGTACAATTAAATGTTCTTTTTCTTTAAATGTATATAGTTCTTTAGAAGACTCTATATCAATTAGTGCGTTTTCTTTATATACTAGTTTTTTTCTATTACCCATTCCAAAGTAATAGTAATCATTCCAATTAATAGTAGATATTTCCGCTACATTGTATTCTTTTTTAAATGATAAGTATTCTGCTTGATAATTAGAATAGTCATTAACTTCATCTTTGAAATGGTTTATAAAGTCTTCTTCTAATAGTTCATATTTAGTAATTGGTTTTGTCTTTGTATTATTATTATTATTTAATTTAACAATAAATAATCTATTACTATTTGGAACATTTTCTATATGTATAAAGATTGAACTTATTAATACTATTATTAATAATGATGGTATTCCTAATAGTAGTTTTTTATCTTTATTCTTTTCTTTTAATAATACTTTTAATAAATATAAGAATAATAATATTAAAATAAATATTACTGTAATAACTATAACTTCTAAAAGTATAGTATTAAATGCTCCTATATTTGCCATAATATAACTACTATTTAATATTCTTCTTGAATAGTTAAATATTTTTAAATATAGATAGTTATTTGTTAATACTTGTATTATTAAAAATACTATTAAGAATATATTTATATATTTTTTTAATTTATTATTCTTTTCTAAATTTAGATTTATACCTATTAATAAAATAATTGGATATAAGAAATGTAGTGAATAAAGAAATGTAGAGTCATTACCATATACTATATGTAATATAGTATTAAATAATAATATTAATAATAAACTTATATTTATAAATTTATTCTTTTTATAATTTCTTATTATTAAGACTATTGATAAGATATATAGAATTGATATTACTAATATATTAAATATATTTGTATTTATAAAATCAATTATTACATTTCTATTATTATAAATATCTCCATATGACATTTTTAAATTAATATTACTTCCTATTAACAAATTATAATAGTCATTTTTTATTACATTCTTAATACCTATTTCTTTAGTATAAGTAGATACTTCACTTTTAATACTATTTCTAAATACTATAGGTGTATTTGGCCATATTACTTTTTGAACTATATTTAATCCAAACATACATAATACTATTACTAATACTACTTTTATTGATCCTTTTATACTAATCTTTTTATTTATAAATAGCATAAATAATACTATTAAGAATACTATGAAATTAGTAATAGTAAACGCTACAGATAGGATTCCTAAAGCTACTAATAATAAGTATTTGTAATTATCTAATTCTTTATTTTTTAATACAAAGTATATTAATATTATTAGGAATAAACTAGCAAAGTTATATGTTTCTATACCTGATGTATAAATTATATTAGAAAATGAAAATAAATATATTAAAGAGATAATAATATTTGTTTTATTATCTTTTTTTATTAAATTTAATATCTTAAAAATAAATATTACTGATAATGATGATGTAAATGCAGATAAGATTACTATTGATAACATCTTATTCATTGTTATTCCTGATAATAGTAAAACTAGCGGTTGTACTATTATTAGAAATAATGGATGAACATCTACTCTATAGTGATTAGCATTTATTACAGTTGAATCTAATATGACTCTAGATGTATCAGAACTAAACAATAGATTATAATTTTCACTAAAATCTAAATTATAAGACAGAGTAATCCCTAAAACAAGCAAATAAAAAAATGAGAAAATGAATAATAGTGTCTCCGGTTTATTTAATTTTAACTTACTTATTATTTTTCTCATTTTAATTACCTCTCTATTTATAGTTTTTAGGATCAATTTTCTCGATTTTATTCTTTTTTACTAGATAGGCTTCTTCAGCATATTCAAACATTGCTTTATCTGATTTAAATGAATCAGAATAGAATCTTTTAATATCATCTTTTCTTCTCATTTCTGCTTCATATCTTTTTATTTTTTGATAATCATGACAGTTTTTAGATTCAAACTTACCATTATATTTATTTACTTTTGTTGCGATTATTCTTTCTACTCCTAATTCTTTTTCTAGTGGTTTAAGTAAGAATTCAGGAGAAGCAGATATGATTACATCAGTTTTCTTTTTTTGTTTTAAATACCACTCTTTTATATTCTTTTTATGTGTTTTCCAAAAATCATCTATATAGTCATCTATATTATCAATTCTTTTTAAGAAACTAAAGATTTTTTCTTTCATAAAATCTTTGTTTTTTATTTTTAACATATAAAGTAATACTCCATATGCTTGGATTGGTGCCATTATAATAATTGATGGTTTTCTTTTTAAGCAGTACTTATAAAAGTCTATAGATGAGTCTCCATCATAAATTGTTTCATCAAAGTCGTATGCGTTTATCATAATAGATATAATATTCCTCCCATTACTATAATATATATAAATACTGTTACTAAAAGTTTTTTATCTGCAAGAATTACTTCTATTGGATCTCCATGTGAATTTCCTTCTATATTTAGACTATATAATAGAAGAATTATTATTAATAATGGAATTGTCCAGAACAGATAATCATTACCAACTCTTGCGATTGTTGCAGGATCTACACACCATAGTGTATATGAAACAACTGCTAAACCTAACATAACATACATATTCTTGTCTAAGAATTCTTTATTATATAGTTCAAGTACTTTTCTTGATTTTTCTCCATTTTTAATAATTTCATTTCTTCTTTTACCAAATCCTAAATAAAATGCTCCAAAGATAATCATTAGATATAAGTATTTAGATACTTCTATATCAGTGATTACTCCTCCATACATTACTCTAAATACAAATCCTGATACTAATATAACTACATCTATTATAGGTATATTCTTTAATCCTTTACTATACATAATATTTAGTACTAAGTATATTAGTGGTATTATGAAAATAAATATATTATTATTTACTTTATATGCAAAGAAACTTAGTAATGCTACTAGAACAAATAATATTACAATTACTACTCTTGCCATAGGAATAGATATTGCTCCACTTGCTAATGGTCTATTCTTTTTTACTGGATGTAATTTATCTTTTTCAATATCATTCATATCATTAACTACATATACAATACTTGATGTAAATGAAAATATAAAGAATGCTAATACTGAAGTTAGTAATAGATTAATATTAAAAATATTTGAGCTAAAAAATATTGGTAAGAATACTAGTCCATTTTTTAGCCAGTGTTTAACTCTTATTAATTTTATGTAATTTTTTATTTTTTTAGTCATTTTTTTTCACCTCTAGTCTCCAAGAATACATAAATACTGATTCATCATCAGGAATATCTTCTTTTATTACTACATATTCGACATCATTATCATTTAATGTGTAAAAGTAGCCGTATAAGTCAAGATAATTAGTTCTTAACTCTAAATTATCAATTTCTTTCATTTCATTAATATCGTTTGTTATTTCTTTAAATGAATCTAATGTCTTATAGTCAACATATAAGAAGCAGCCTGAATTTAATATTAATACTAATATAAAACCATATGTTATTATTCTTAGAATTAATTTATCATAATATTTTCTTGAGTATATTAATAATAGTAATGCTCCTACTGGAATTAAATACACTTGTGGAATATATCTTGCCCACCAACTCTCTCCTACTAATATCGAAGATAATATTATACACAATAGTGGTAATACAAGATATTTAGTATTTTCTTTTTCCTTTTTCATTAAAAGTACTGACAAAGGAATTAGTATTATTATTGATAAAATGAACAAGAACGCAGACCATGGACCAAAACCAGCAATTCTAACATCAGGAATATATAGTTCCTCTATTTCTGATCTATAAACTCTCAATGGTATCTTTAATGTTGGTTCTTCTTCATATGTTACATTTTCTGTTTTAGAGAATGTAGAAATAATAAATTTTTCTATTTTACTTTTTTTGTTAAAACTTTTTGGTTGCATTGTAGAAATAATATCTACTTTATCTTTTCCAATTAATGGATAAAGTGGATTATGATGATCTATTGTATTTTTTATGTATGAATTTGCTCCTACAATAAATATAGCAGATACAAAAACAATTATAAATGAAAGAGTTAATCTTTTAAAAATATTTAAGAATTCTTTATCCTTTCTATTTACAATTAAATAATAGAAATAATATACTGCTGCTATTACTCCTGAACATAAAAGTCCAGTATATTTTAAGTTAACACAAATTGCACAAATTGATGTTATAGATAGCCAAAGTCTTTTATCAATTTTTTCTTTTGGCTTAATTTGCATCAATAATAATAATTCTATAATAAATACAATTCCCATAATACCATCAACATAATATGTATAGAATTGAGCTAATACTATTGGATTTAATAATATTATTATTGAAATTATCATTGACCATTTTTTATCTAGTATTTTGCTTAGACAATTATAACTAATAATCATTAGCATTATTGAAAGTATTAAGGTAATGCACTTACCAGATTCAATACTTCCTGTCATATTATACATTGTTGCTGCAATAATCCATGTTGCTTTTGGATAATGTTCAACCCATAAATCAACCTTGTATTGTTTTTCAATCTTTATTACTTCATCACTATGTTTCTGGTAACTTCTCATTGATTCATACATTGGGTTCCAGCCACTTTTTATAAAAGCAATTGCTGTTTTATGATATGAATTGCCATCTATTGTTAAATCATATGTTTTGTTATATATAAATGGAATTATTAATAATATAAACAAATAAAAAGATATTGTTATTATTTCTTTCTTTATTGATACTTTCTTATTTAATATTAGATAAAAAATAATTGGAATAATAATACTTAATATTTGAATTATTGCTAAATTTTGAATTTTTATAAATTGAAGTACTGAATATAAAAGTAATACAGATAAAAAATATCCGGATAACATTGTGAATAATTTCATTGATTCACTTTTCATAATGCTTTTTTCTTTCATTTTAATCTCCTTACTTATTATATAGTTTTACATAAATCTTAGTTAATAATTTACTTTTTTCTATTGTTCTTCTTAAGAAGCTTCTTGTTTCATAATATTTATTATTTTTATAATCAGGAACTTCTTTTTTCATATATTCAAATGCTTCATTGATAAATTCCATTCCAACCTTCTTATCAGCTTGTACTCTTTGTTGAATAGTATAGTTTGTAATAATACGAACAGTTAGTTTATCAATTTTATCTATTAAATATGCTTTATTTTTTGTATATTTTCTAATCTTATCAATAATCTTTAAAATATCAAATACTCTTTTATCCCTTACTGTTGTTTCACTATTACCATGAATCATATAATGTACTAAGCAATCATTAACTTTACCTATCTTTTTAGCTTTATCAAGTGCTTCTATTACAAAAGGAGCATCTTCATATTTTAGATTTTCTACAAATTTAATATTATTATCTTTTAATAACTTAGTACTATATAGTTTTGCCCATGGAGAAAGATATTCTGTAATAATATCAGGATTATCTTTTAGTGATGAGTTCTTAAAATCATTTGTATGTATTTCTTCAATATTACCATTTTCAAATTCTTTAAAGAAATCACATATTACTAAATCTAAATCATCGTTTCTTGCTTTATTATATAGTTTTTCACAAATATCTTTTTCTACATAATCATCACTATCTAGAAACATTATATATTTGCCTTTAGCTTTTTCAATACCATAGTTTCTTGAATAACCAATCCCATGGTTAGTGTTTTTATAATACTTAATTCTTGAGTCGGTGTATGACTTTATTAATTTTTCTGTATTATCTTTAGATCCATCATTTATTACTATTATTTCTATTTCTTTTTTAGTTTGTTTTATTAATGAATCTAAACATTTCTTTATATATTTTTCTGCATTATAAGCAGGGATAATTATACTTATATCTGCCATATGTACTCCTTTATTTATTATCTTTTTCAGTTTCTTTTACTATATATACTGGTCTTTCTTTTACTTCCAAATATATTTTAGATAAATACATGCCAATTATTCCTAAGAAGAATAATTGTATTCCACTTACAAATATTATTATACATGCTAGTGAAGGCCATCCTGATGTTGGATCTCCAAGTACTAATGTTTTTACTATTATTACTATTATTGCGATAAAAGCTACTAAACAGAATAGCATTCCTACATATGCTGAAATTAATAATGGTTTTGTTGAGAAAGCAACTATTCCTTCTAATGCATATTTTATTAATTTTCCTAAGTTAAATTTAGATGTTCCAGCTACTCTTTCTGGAGCTTCATAATCTATCCATTTAGTATCAAATCCTACGAATCCAAACATTCCTTTAGTATATCTATTATATTCTCTCATTGATAAAATAGAATCTACCATTTTTCTTTTCATTAATCTGAAATCTCTTGCGCCTGGAACTTGTTTAGAATCAGATATTTTTTCTATTAATTTATACCAACAATTAGTTAATCCTTTTCTAATAAAGTTATATCCTTTATGAGACTTTGTATATAAAGCAACACAATCATAATCTTCCTTTTTAATACTTTTATACATCTCAATGATCATTTCTGGTGGATCTTGCATATCTGCATCCATTATTGCGACATAGTCTCCTGTGGTTGCTTCTAATCCAGCAAACATACCAGCTTCTTTTCCAAAGTTTCTTGAAAATGATACGTATCTTACTTTACTATCTTTCTTTGATAATTCTCTTAATATACTTAGTGTTTTATCTTTTGATCCATCATTAATAAAAATATATTCAAAATCAACCTCTTTTAACTTCTTTGATACCTTAGTAATTTCTTCATAAAATATTGGAAGAGATTCTTCTTCATTATAACAAGGTACTACTATAGAAATCTTTTCTTTTTGAGTCATATTTTCACTCCTAACATATATTTATTATACCTGTTTTTTACTATAAAAACAAATAATATCCATAGATATGGATATTATTTTATAAATTTAACTGCTAGTTTAGGACTAATCTTATACATTAGTTTTTTTATCTTTCTAGAAAAAGTATCAGTTAATAAATTATCATATACTTTATGTTCTTTTAATTTCTTTTTATATTCTTTATATTCAGGATTATTTAATTCACATATTTTCATTATCATACTATTTGCGATATAACTCTTGAATATTTTTTTATCTACAGCTACTTTTTCTATTTCTTTATCAAGATTTAAATAATGATTATAGAAATCTTTAACTTTTCTTTTAGTCCAATTATAATCTGGAGTATTCATAATACTTCCACTTCTTCTATAGTAATTATATCCAATATATTTAATACTATTAACACGAGACGCTTTTATTACAACTAATGGAGTTAATCCAAAGTCTTCGTGAATAGTTCCTTTTTTAAACTGGAATTTTTCCTTTTCATAATAGCTTCTTTTTATAGCATAGCACCAGATACTTTCTATATAATGAAATTTTACTATTCTATTAAACGCTTCTTCTCCAGATAATCCAACAAACTCTTCTTCATTATAATCTGTTCTTTCATCATTATCAGTTACTGTTCTTACTTGGAATCTTACAAGATCTGGATCATTATCTAGAGATTTACTTACCTCTTTTAATAAGTCTTTATCCCAGTAGTCATCACTATCTAAAAATATTAAGTATTCTCCTTTAGCATGTTTAGCTCCTATATTTCTAGCTTCACTTACTTCTACATGTTTAGATTTAATTATTTTAACATCATACTTTTTAGCAATATCTATACTTTTATCAGTAGATCCATCATCAACAATAATTATTTCATAATCATTATATGTTTGTTTTACTATACTATCTAATGTTCTTTTTATAAATTTTTCTACATTATATACTGGTATTACTATACTAAACTTAGGCATATTATCTCCTCTATTCATTGAATAATTCTTCTAATTTTTTAATTCTTTCTTTTTGTATTTTATTAATATCTATCTTTTTATATTTATGATATTCACCAATGATATTTTTAACTTCTTTTACCATTTCTTTTTCATCTTTAGATATTATATGAGCATATTCTTTTATATCTATATAATCATCACTAGTTGGGATTGTTGTTATAATATCTTTATTTAGAGTTATTGCTTCTAAATAAGTTACTGGGAATCCTTCATAGTCAGAAGTTAAGATTATATAATCTGCTTTTGCCATATATGGATATGGATTTAATTGTCTACCAAAGAATGTTACTCTATCTTCTACTTTACAATCTTTAGTAAATGCTTCATATCTTCCTCTATCTGGTCCATCTCCAACTATCCATAATTCAAAATCTTTAATTTCTTTTACTAAGTTAATTGCTCTTTTTAGTTTTTTAGATGAATCATCTAATCTACCTACAAATACTAATAATTTTTTATTCTTTATACGATTAGCATCTATTTTTTCTTTACTCTTAGTAATTATTTCTTCTGTATCAATGAAATTATTTAATACTAGAGTCTTATCTTTTAGATTTGGATAATATTCTAAGAAAGCGTCTTTTGATTCATTTGATACAAATATTATTCTTGTATATTCATTTACTTTTCTACTATCAAAGAATTCTCTATATTCTTCTTCTGTATCATATACATATTTATAATCACTATGTACATAAAATGCTGTATTAATAGATGCTATTTTAGTTAACTTATTACAACTATAACTATATGTTGTGTAACAGCAACTAAAATCATATGTATCATATTCTAATATTTTAAATCTTAGTTTTCTAATTGCATTTATTAATTTCCTTATTATTACATTATCATTATTAGATACTTTTAATTCTCTTATGTTTACTTTTTTATTTACTTTATCAAGCAATTCTCCTTTTTTCTCTTCTAATATTAATGTTACATCATACTTATTATAATTAATATTATTTAGTAAATTAATTTGAGCTTTTTCTATTCCACCAACTTCTAAGTTTTTAACAGTAAATAGTAATCTTTTCTTTTTTGGTTTTGTTAATAAAAGGATTAATATTACTGCTACTAAACTTACTGATGGAGCAGTTATAATATGACCTGTGAAGAATGATAATATTACTACTAATAATAATGATGTATGTAGCATCCAATACTCATATTTTTTCATATTAGCTTTTTCTAAAACCTTATACAATATATATAGTGTAATCATAAAGAATACTATAAATCCTATAAGTCCATGACTGAAATAGATATCAAAATAATCCATTTCTATCATCTTAGTTTCTCTACCTTTATTAGTATACCCAATCCCAAATAGTTTTTGATATGTTGGGGCTAATTTATATAATACAGCCTTATCTTTTAAGAAAGTTAATCTTGAACTAAATATGAAATGATCTACTAAATGGTCATCTGTAAATACTTCAAATACATTATTTAAACCTAAATAATCTAAATGAGTTTCTATATTCTTATAAAAATTAGTTTTTGGTAATATTAGTGCTATTCCAAATAATAGGACTATTACTGAACATATTGATATCCAGAAATTTTTATATTTCTTTTCTTTTATTGATTTTAATAATAAATAACCAATACTTACTCCTATAGTAAAGAATAAAGCTATTATTGGTGTCTTAGTACCCATCATTAATATTACTACTAAATACATTACTAATAATATTAATTTAGGAATAGATTGTTTTGATCTAAATATTATTATAAACATTATTGGTGTAAGTATAGATATTATTCCACTTATTTCATTTGCCGAATTAAAGAATCCTAAAGTACCTTCTTTAGTTATTTCATATGTTTCATATCCTATACCAAAAAGTGTTGGTACAAATATAAATATTAAATATAAGAATAGACTTGAGAATAATGTCATTTTACTTATTTTTAAATTATCTTTAATATAATAAAGTGATAAGAATATTATTGGAAAATAATATGTTTTTACTAAGTTTTGAATATTAAGCATAAAATTATCTTTATATATTAATATTCCTATTGCATAGAAAATAAAATATATCAAGAATAATAAATATGGTAATAATAATTGTTTCTTTTTAAATACAAATAATGATATACATACTACAAATAATAAAAATAATACTCTAAATAATATTCCAATAGTAAAATTAATATTTAAAGTATTTATACATATTCCTGTTAATACATCGATAATAGGACTTAATAATATAAATATACTTATTATTTGACTTAGATTTTTCTTCATAAATTTTTCCATATTCTTCACCTATAAAAATTATAACACATTTACTGTCTACTTTTCATCAATATGTGTAAATAATATTTTACTACAATAGACTTTTAATCTTAAATTTAGTAAAATTATTATAGTATGGAGGGATGTCTATGGCTAATAAAAAGAAGTCTAATAATACTTCTACTAAGAATAAAAATACAACTGTTAAGAAGAATACTGAAATAGTAGAAGAAAAAAATAAAATAACAGATGATAATAATACTACTTCTTTATCTATAATTGAAAAAGATGATTTAGATGATCTTATTGAAGAAGATTTAGGTATTAAAAAGACTAAGACTATTAAGAAGAAAAGACATATATTTACTAATTTAATACTATGTATTGTATTATTAGTATCATTAGTATTCTTTGTATTTAGTATTATTGATAAGAATGCATCTATTATTTCTATTATAAGCAGTTTAATATTTACTCTATTTGTAATTATATATTCTGTAATAGGTATTACTTATCATAGAAAGAGTAAGGTTACTATATTAATTAGTGGTTTACTATTATTAGTTTATTTAGTAATAAATATATTTATGAGTAATAATAATACAGTTAAACCAATTCTTGGAGTTGAAGATTTTACTGGTAAAGATTTAACTTATGTTGTTAAATGGGCTAGTAAAAATAATATTACTTTAAATCAAGATTATGAATATAGTGATATGATTGAGGAATATAAAGTTATAAGTCAAGATATTCCATATGGAACTAAATTAAAAGATATCAGTGATTTAAAAATATCTATTAGTGAAGGACCTAACCCTTATAAAGAAATAGTTGTTCCAAGTATGTTAACTTGGGATGCTGATAGAGTTATTAATTTTGTAGAAGAAAATTATTTAAGTAATGTAATAGTAGAATTTGTTTCTTCTGATAAAGTAAAAGATACTGTTATAGAGCAATCTAAGAGTGGTAATTTAAGAAGAGATGATGAATTAAAAATAACTTTCTCTTATGGAGAAGAGTTGGGATTTGAAGAAGTTAAATTAATTGATTTTACTAATATGAGTAAGTTTAGAATAGAATTCTATATGAAACAAAATCATTTAAATTATGAGTTTGATGATGATTTCTCTAATAAGATTAAAAGAAATCATGCTATTAAACAAAGTATTGAAGCAGGAGAAACTGTTCATGTTGATGGAGATAGAATTAATGTTACTTTAAGTAAGGGACCTGAAATAAAGGTACCTGATACTTCTAAAATGTCTATTACTGAATTAACTGAATGGGCTGTTAAAAATAGAGTTAAGTTAGAATTTATTGATAAGTATGATGATAGTGTTAAAGAAGGAGAAATTATTAGTATAGATAAAAATACTGGTGATGTTATTGAACAAAGATCTACTATTAAAGTTACTTTATCAAGAGGAAAACTTACAATGCCTAAATTTAATAGTTATGATGATTTTAAGAATTGGGCAGATAAATTTGAAATTAAATATGAAGAGAAACGCGAATTTAATAGTAAAGTTAAAGTTGGAGAAGTAATTAGTTATTCTTATAAGACTGGTGATACTATAAAGAATGGTGATACTATAATTGTTACTATAAGCGATGGAGAAAAAGTTAGTGTACCTAACTTAAAAGGATTGTCTAAGAATGAAGCTATCAATAAACTTAAGAAAGTTGGATTAAATTATAGTTTTAGATATCAATCTAGTAATTCTTCTAAAAACACTGTAATTAGTCAATCTATTTCTTCTGGTAGTGAGGTTTCTACTGGTACTACTATATCTGTTACTTTAAGTAGTGGTAAGAGTTCTAATAATAACAGTGGAAGTAATAATAATGGAGGTGGAAACAATAATACTAATCCTACTCCAAGTCCTAACCCACCAACTAATCCAGCTCCAGAACCTGTATGTACTCCTTGTACAATATTAAGATCTTATGTATCTAATGCAATTGATGGAAAGAATAATTGTGAAGAAGCTAAGAGTTCATTAATTAGCTATTTAAAAAGTAGATGTCCTGGACTTACAGTAAATGTAAGTTGTGTTAAAAAAGATGGATATGATCCTATGGATGTTATTCAAACATTTATTGGAGAAACTAATTCATGTAGTACAGTAAGTTATATACTTGCTAGTTAAAAAAAAGAACCATTTGGTTCTTTTTTCTTTCTTATTAACATCTTTGTTCACAATTGCTTTAACATGATACTCCATTAACTGTACCATCACAACCAGATTCATCTTTCTTAAAGTGAGAGCATTTTCCATCATCAAAGTATATTGAATATGATATTTCTTTATTTTGATATGGTGTTATTGCAGGTGGAGTCATATCCTTTGTAATTTTTTCATAATATTTTAATCTATTAGAATTCTTATCTAATAACTTTGGGCTACATAAGTGATCATTTGATGTAGAATCACTTGTTTATCCACCCTTCTTATGGAACATAAATTATTATTCTTATTTTTTCTGCTGATAAACAGAATTCAATATTTTCTTTCTTAGTAATATTATCAGTTGCGCATGATACATCTTTTACTGTGATATCTTTAGCAAGTTTTTTATCTTTTAATTCAGAAAATGAAATACAAGCACAGCCATTTTCTTTTCTTGTAGTTTTCTAATTGCTGGGAAAGATAATCCAATAATTATACCCATAATTACCATTACCACTAATAATTCTACTAATGTAAATCCTTTTCTATTATTCATATGATTACCTACTATAACATAACTCAATTAAAAAAAAACAAAACTGTATAGTTTTGTTTTAAATTAAATAAATTCTTCTGAGAAATTACCATCTATAAATATTGGTACTTCTTTACCTTCTTTAGTAATTCCTGTTATATTTAGGTCTTTTGTTCCTACCATGAAATCTACATGAGAATCACATTTATTTAGATGATATTCATCAAATAATACTTTTTTATCCATAGTTGGACCATTATTAACACATTCTGGGAATGAGTCTCCTAAAGCTATATGGCATGCGGCATTCTCATCGAATAAAGTTTCTAAGAATACCATATTACTATTAGATATAGGTGAATCATATGGTACTAATGCTACTTCTCCAATCATATTAGAGTTTTCACATATATTAATCATATTTTTTAGTACTTCTTCTCCTTCTTGAGCATGGAATTCTACTACTTTTCCTTCTTTAAAACCAATATTAAAATTATTAATAATTACATCATTATAAGATAATGGTTTGGATGAATAAACTCTTCCTTCTGCACTTAGACAATCTGGAGATGTAAATACTTCTTCTGTTGGGAAGTTTACTAATATTTCTTTTCCATTAGATAATATTTCTGATCCACTCTTCCATATGTGTTCTTTTGGTAATTTTATAGTAAAGTCTGTTCCATTACTTCCTTTATATACTATTCTATCAAATTGATAGTCAGTTAATTTTTTACCTCTTACTTTTAATTTTTCTATTTTTTCATTCCAAATACTTACTGGATCATCTTCTTTAATTCTACATATTTCAAATATTTTATTCCATAAGTCTTCTGTTGGATAATTACTATCTGGGAATAGTTCTTGTCCCCATGACTTAGTTGGTACTGCCGCAATACACCATGCAAGCATCGATTTATCTCTCATATCATCAAAATCTTTTCTTGTTTCATATGAGTATTTAGTCATTTCTTTTAACTTATTTGGATCAACATCTTTCATTAATCCTGGGTTTTCTGATGCTAACATAAGAAATGCAGCATTTTTCTTTGCATATATATTCCACATTTCTTTATTCCAGAATGTTAAATCTTTCATTTCTGATACATCTAAGTTTAATAATGCTTCATGTTTTAAATATGGATCTACCATATCAAAGAATATATCTTTTACTCCTAACTCAAATGCTTTTTCTGCAACTATTCTAGCAAAGTCTATTCTTTCTACATTAAAGCTTATAAATAAAGGTTGATTTTCTTCTACTTTTAAGCATGTTTCTAATAATACTTTTGCATATTTTTCCATCAATTCTTTCATATTACTCTTCTCCCTTCTTGTACATTTCAATAACCTCTTTTTGGATTTCTTCTAATTTTTTTACCATCTATATATTCATAAACTAATTCTAATACTTCTTTTGATGGTACTTTGGCATCTGCTAATAAAATATCTAATGCTTTTTTTACAATTATTTATCTTTCTTCTGGAGTAGTATATTTAATTAAATATTTCATAGTATACTCCTATTTGAATTATAACATAAAAAAGATAAAACTTAATGTTTTATCTTTATTTAACAGTAATTTCTATACGTTTATTTCTATTATTATTGAATTTTACTGTATATGTTTTATTATTTATAGTTGTTTTATCATTTACACTTCTAAATATATCTACTAATTCATCATAGTTCTCTGCATTACTAGTTTTAGTATAAATATAGATACTATAATTACCTTTTTCTAGTTTAGAGATATCAATTTCTTTTTCATACCATACATATGATTTGTCTTTATTATCTTGTGTTTCTATTGTGAATGGTCCTTTCTTAGAGCCTAAATCATAGATAGTTTGTTTAAAAGTAGATGTATTTTCTATTATTAGTTTTCTATTTACTAATAATTCATCACTATAAATACCTTCATAGTCATAAGAATATCCATACATATATAATTTATTATTTTGGAATTTAATATCTTCATAACCATTAACCATATTTCTTGTTGTAGGAGCAACTGATGTTGTATATAGTTCATTTCTTATACTTAGAGTTATTTCTTTTAATTTAGATCTTTGTTGTACTTTGAAGTTATATCCATGATTATTATCTTCTCCTCTTCTATCAATATCTTGATTGAAGTAGTTATCTACTATATTAATTGTAAAATGATCATCTACAGTAGACATCATATATAGATCATAATCTCCATTTGGTATATCTTTAAAATCTATTTCGCCTTTAAACCATGAATCTTTATATTTATCTCCTAAATTAAATGGTATATTAGCAGTCCATTTAGATATTTCTATTACAAATACTTCTTCTGTATTTTTATCTACTAATAATAAACTATTTACTGCATTAGAGTTATCTATATCATTTATAATTTGATATCCAGATATAATAAATTTCTTTGTATTTTTATTCCATTCTAGATTTTCTAAATAGAATTCTCCTTCTAATTGGTGCTCTAATAATTCATCTAAATCTATTTCATCTTCTACTGGAGTATCTATTTTTTCTTTAACTTCTACTTTTATTTCTTTTGTTGTTTTTAAAGACTTAGAATCTGTTACTTGATAGATTACTTTATATGTACCTTTTTCATTATTATTAACTGTATTTTCTAATACTATTATTTTATGAGTAAGGTCTCCATCTTCTGTATCTGTTGCAGTTACATTATCTAATTCTTTAAATTCTTCTCCTACGTAGATAGTTTTATTAGATGCATTAATTACTGGAGCATTATTTTCTAATACTTTTACTGTAATTGTTTTAGTAGTTGTACCACTAGCGGAGTCTACTACTTTATATGTAACTTTATATGTACCTTTAACTTTATTATTAACTGTATTTTCTGTTACTGTTATTTTATTTGTTAAATCTCCATCTTCATTATCTGTTGCAGTTACATCTTTTAATACATCTATTTCTTCATTTACAAAGATTTCTATATCTTTAGCATTTATTACCGGCAATATGTTTTCTACTACTGGTTTTGATAATTCTATTTTTATATAATTACTATATTTAGATAGTGTATATCCATAAACATTATCATTTGTAGTTAGGCTTACTGGTACTTTATACCATAAGTCATTACCAACTTGTTTTTGTTCTAATACTGGAACATGAGCATATGTATATAATCCACTTATTTTAGAATAATAGGCATCTTCAGTATTATAATTTACCCATGTATATTGATTATCATTTGTATCTACTGTTACTGTACCATATGGGATATCTACAAATTTAATAGAATCTGCACTTATCCAATGTTTTTGATCATAAAAATAATCACTTGTTACTAAGTAAGCTACTGGTTGATTATTTTTATATGCTACTGTGTATACTACTACATATCTATCTTTTAATAGTGTTGAACCTGTTCTTCTTGATAGTGTTGAATCATAATAGTAGTCTGTATTTTTTAATGTTAATGCTACTCTTAAATTTAATTTACTATTTTGATCATATAAATCATATCTATAATTAGCATCTTCATATTCATATACATCATTTGGAGCAACATATCCATTTTTACCTTTATTAATTTTTTTAACATCATTTGCTTTTACATATACATAACTATTCCAGTTATAATCACCTGAATATAATCTATTACCATTACCATCTAGATTATAATCACTCATTACTTTATAGTATTTTGTATTATTATAAGTTTCTTCTCCTACAATAACTACTGCATCTTCTGCTTCTGGATATTTATATACTACTGTTTGATTACTTGGACTCTTATAAGCGTTTGTACTATATTTTACTACTCCTAACTGATAGTAGTTATAGTCTTGTAGTCCGAATGCTTTATCCATATTGTAGTAATTAGACGCCATTTTTTCTGACCAATATGTATCAGATGCATATTTAACATTCATTCCAACCCATTTGTCTCCAAATTGTGGACCGAAGTATCTCCAATCATCTGCTGATGCAAATCCATAAGTTATCCATTTATTTGCATATCCTAAAACACTTGATGAGAATGATGCATACCAGTTAGCTGCTTGTGTTGGATTAGAATCTACTGCGTTAAGACCAAATCCATTGTTTTTATTTATTGATAAACTACTTGTACCATTTGCTGTTTCATTTCTACTTAAACTTAATGATAATAAGGCATTTACTCCATATTTTTCTTGAGCATAATAGAAGAATGTTCCTTGACCATATAAGCGTGATGTTCCATCACTCTTTTTATGACCATAGACATCTTTTTTATAACCCATATTATTTCTTATATATTCATCAATATTAATACTTGAATATGTTGTTTTAGTATGATTAGACAAATACATGTAATAGTTATAATAAGGATTATCTTTATTTACTGAGTTATTATAATTACCTTTTCTATAATCTCTAACCATTGTTTCTACATCTTTATAGAAATAATGACCATCATAACTATAATAAGTACCGACCTCTAACATTTCAGGCTTAGGTCCAATATAACTACCTCTTGATCCTGAATAATAATCTTGTACTTTATTTATATAGTTATGTTTTATTGAATCATTTGTTACTGTATAAGAACTTGTTGAATGTATCCATCTATATGGAACTACTTCATATGCTTCACTTGGAATCCATCCTGTAAAGTTTGCTATTCTTACTTTAGCAACCCATTTATTATAAGTATGTGAGTATTCAGCATCTAATAGTGCTCCGTCAACTCCTCCGTAAAGTGAGCCTGTGTCCATATATGTATATTGTCTACCAGTTAATTCTTTATTTTCATAGAAATATGTCAATGTGGTTGGATTTACTGTTAAGTCTAATAATCCAGCGTTAGCATCTACTACTTTTACAATGTCTCCTACTTTAGTCATAACTGCTAATTCTTTAGATCCATTTGTATCCATATAGTTTCTTGCTTCTACATAGCTATTAAAACATTTTAATGTATTAATACTTCCATCTTGTTTAAATTCTGCTACTTCAAAACTTCCACATAAATTTCTATATTTATAGTTATTAGAATCGAAGGCATATACATTTTTACATGTAAATAGCAATGTAAATAAAATTATTACTAATAGTAAATTCTTTTTCATATATACCTCCTTACCTATTCTTGTACTTATATTATATCAATTATATTTTTGTATAGGGTGTAAATTCTTTAATCTATTAATACTTTTACATTATTTTACATGGTTTTTTTGAGATTTAATAAGTTCCTTTCTTTACTTGATAAATATTCGTTTTTTAGATATAATTTTATAGTAGAGTTTTGTGTTTGGAGGATGTTTATGTCAAAAGTAAAAGAAACCAAAGTAAAAAAAGAAGGAAGAATTATTAATAAATTTATATTTATATTTTTAGCAATTTCACTTACTTTAAGTGGATTCGCAATATTTGAATTATGTTTATTAAGTTCTATTGAGAATTTATTAAGATATATGGCCATTATAGTGATAGGATGTTTTGATTTATTCTTTATCATTAAATTTATGGAGTCAGGTAAAAAGAATAAGAAGCATAAAAGAGGTTTATTCTTATTTGTATTAATACTTTATTCTATTATTTGTTTCTTTGTAGGTGGTACGATACATTTCATATATGGACAATTAAATAGTATTAATAAAGTATATGTTACTTATACTAGTGATTTACTTGTTATGAGTAAGAATAGTGCTTCTGATATTAAAGATATTAAGAATATGAAGATTGCTATTCTTAGTGATAAGACATCTCCTGAAGGATATATTATTCCTCAAGAAATAATTGATGAGAATAATTTACATGATGAGAATGAGATTGTTGAATATGATGATTACACCACTATGTTAGTTGATTTATATTCAAATGAAATAGATGGTATGTTTGTTTCAGATAATTATGTTACTATGTTTTCTGGTATTACTGGATATGAGAATATTGAAACTGATACTAAGAAAATTATTTCTAAAGATAAGGAAATGAAAAAGTCTAAGACTTCTAAGATTGAGACAGCTTCTGCTGGTAAGAGTATTACTGAACCATTTACTATATTATTAATGGGAATTGATTCTACTGATGAAGTGTTAGAAAAGAATGCTATTGCGAATGGAGATACATTGATATTAATTACATTTAATCCTAAGACATTAAATGCTACTATGTTATCTATTCCAAGAGATAGTTATGTTCCTATAGCTTGTTGGGGTGGTAATCCTGAGAATAAGATTACACATGCTGCTGCTTATGGAAATGATTGTATGATTAATACTATCGAAGATTATTTTAAAGTTAATATTGATTATTATGCTAAGATTAATTTTAAGGGATTAGTTAAATTAGTAAATGCTGTTGGTGGTGTTGAAGTAGATGTTCCTCAAAGATTATGTACTGATGATTCTAATCGTTGGGGAGAGGTTTGTATTGAACCTGGACATCAAACTCTTAATGGAGAACAAGCATTAGTATTTGCTAGAAATAGAAAAGCTTTAGCTAATGGTGATTTTGGTAGAGCTGAACATCAACAAGAAATAATATTAGCACTTATTAATAAAATGAAGACTGTTAAAGATGTATCTACATTTATGGATATCTTAAATACAGTATCTAATAGTATTGATACTAATCTTACTACTAAACAAATATTATCTTTCTATAATGTAGGCAAAGATATTATTAAGAAGAGTGTTAGTAGTGATGAAGCAGATCTTGTTAATATACAAAGATTGTATTTACAAGGTTCTGGTCAAATGATATATGATGAAAGAGCTAGAATGGTTTTATGGGATTATGTTCCTATCGAAAATAGTCGTAAAGATATAGTTCAAGCTATGTATGAGAACTTAGAGAAAGCTGAACATAAAGATATTACTGAATTCTCATTCTCAATAAATAGTCCATATGAAAAAGTTGTTATTGGAGAAGGCCCTTATAAGACTGGTAGTGGTTATAACTTGCTTCCAGACTTTACTGGAGATACTGAAGAAACTGCAAGAGCAACTTGTACAAGAATTGGAATTAGTTGTACTTTTGAAGGTACTAGTGGTACTGTAGTAAGTCAAAGTGAACCTGCAAGAAAACGTATTGATTTAATGAAAAATGGTCTTGTATTAAAGTTATCTGGTAATAAAAAAACTGATAAAGAAGATGAAAATGAAAAAGATACTGAAAAGGAAACTGATTCTGAAGAAGATGAGAATGATAAAGGTGGAGATACACATCCAGGAGGTAATCCTACACCTTCTGAGAAGCCTTCTACTGAAGAAGGAACAGATACTGGTAATAATTAAAATGAAGCTGTATGCTTCTTTTTTTTGCGATAATTTATAATAACAAGTGAAACACAATAGAATTTCAAATAAAAAATTCTTACTTATACTCATGATATAATGTTGGTGTCTAATCAAAGAGAAATGGCTAGAATTTTAAATAGAAATGTTTCTACAATTTCAAGAGAATTAAAAATAAATTTTTATAAAATACCACAATAATTATTTAATGAGTATTTAAATGAATTTTGTACTTGATTTGACAAATTATCATACAAAAAAAGAACTACTAATGTAGTTCTACTAAACTTAATTTTATATCATCATGTATAAATACTAGAGTTGCTTCTTTTTGATATCCATTAAATGCACTATTTGTATATTCCCAAGCTACATTAACAAAGTATGCTTTTTCATCTGTCTTATCTCCATAAGCAAATGCTTTTTGAGTTATTTCTTCTACTTGGATATTTGTTACTACTGGTAAAGTTTGTTTTCTATTATTATATATATTACTTTCTACATATTTATAATAAGTATCTTCTGCTTTCTTTAAGTAGTTTTCTAATGCTACTTTATATACAAAGTCTACTCCACCTACATCTGTTTTAGCAGTTTTATCATTTAATGAATAAAAGTCATAGATATACATTTTAGATATTTGAGATACATATTTCTCTTCATCTACTTTATCTCCATTTAGAATCTTTTCTAATTCTTTGAACATATCTTTATATTCTTTTGGTTTATTTTCTTTTAATGTATATCCATATTTATCTATTTTACTTATTACTTTTACTTCTTTAACTTCATCTTTTTTAAATAATTTGTCATATACAAATAATCCAACTAATACTAGTAGTGCTAGTAAAAGTATTCCTACTATTAATTTTCTAATTTTCTTTTTCTTCATATTATCCCTCTATTCTACTATTTCTTCATTGTCATCATTAAATAGATTGAAAACTATAATATTATTTGAAACATCTAATAGTTTATTTGTATATCCTGAATTCTTAGATATCTCTTCTTCTGTAATTTCACCTTCTGTTAATGAAAGGTATGCTTCTTTTTGACTATTATAATATAGTTTATTTGTTACCCAGTTACCGTTAGGGAATACTACTATATTATTTTCTTTTGTATTAAATATATCATGTCCTAAAGCATATTTATTATAGAATCCAAACATATTACCTATTGTTGGTTGTACATCATACATTCCCATTACATTAGTAATTTGTTGATTTAATTTAGTTCCTTTCATATCTTTAGTCCAGATAATGAATGGTACTTTTCTTCCTAACTCATATTGATATGAATCATATTCTTTATAATTTGGATCATCTTCATCTAAAATATCATTATTTTCTTTATCATAATTATATAATCTATTGTAGTCTCTTCTTGGAAGTCTTGCATCATGATCTCCATATAGAATAAATACTGTATCTTCTAATAATCCTTCTTCATCTAATTTAGCTAAGAATTCTCCTAAAGCTTGATCAGCATAATGAAGTGATTTAAAGTAATTACCTAACTTAGTTCCTTCCATATATGGATAAACCACTTCTTCTGTTGTGCCATTTTCATGTGTAATTGTTTCTTTTATATCTACTGGATATTCTCCATATTTTTCTGTTTCTGAGAATGGTGTATGGTTTGTTAACATGATATATACACCATACCATTTATCATTCTTTTCATTTATTTCTTTTAAATATGGAATTGATTGAGTAAAGAATTCTTTATCTGATAATCCTAAACCTATAGTATTTTCTTTTGTAACTTCAAAGTCTACTTTACTATAGAATTTATCATAACCTATACTCTTATACATATTTCTTCTATTCCAGAAGTCTGCATTATTAGCATGCATTACATATGTGAAATATCCTTGTTCTTTTAACATTTGTGGTGTAGTAATAAATGTTCTATCTGCATATGATACAAATGCTGTACCTGATTTTGTTGGCATTAATGAAGTATTATATGTTAATTCTGTATCACTACTTGTACCAACACTTACTTGTGAATAGAAATTACTAAAGAACATTCCTTCTCTTGCTATTCTATTAAGATTTGGAGTTACTTCTACTCCATTAAATGATAAACTCATGGCATTTGTCATCATACTTTCTCCATGAATAAGAATAACATTTTTACCTGCAAATATATTTGTATATTCATTAGTTTGTGGGGTATCACTTACTTCTGCAAAGTAATCATCAAAACTTTTTTTTGCTTGGTCATAACCAAACATTGAATTAATTTTTGGTTGAATAGACGTAAATACATCATTTATTTGATATACGTAAATACCAAATCTCATTACAACGTATTCTTTATTCCATTGTTTCATAAATCTTGATACATCTAATGATGTCATTGTAAGTAAAAAGATTATTAATAATACTCCAGATGCTCCCAATGTTTTTAATGTTTTCTTTTTTCTTTCTGCTTTTAATTCTACTTTTTTATAGTAATTCTTTTTCTTAATTCTTATATGTACATATATAAAGATTAATGGTCCTAGAACATATATTAAGTCTTTTAATTGTATAACATTTTCTACTACTGCATCTCCTACATCTCCAATATATTGTGTTAGAGATAACATTGATACTGATGCGAATGATGTATAGAATGTATAATAAACTGAATTAATCATACATATTGCTGTTAAAAAGATATTACATATAAATAGATATGTAAATCTATTTTTAGGCTTAAATAGATAAGCAAATGATCCAATAAATAAAGCTATTATTAAATCAGCAAGTATTGCTTTAACTGATATATAGTTTTCTATCGAATGCATGCAAAAAAATCTTAATATAGTAGAATTTAATACTACTGTAATTAAGAATGTTATTAATAACACATTATTTTTAAAGTATTCTTTAATTAAATGTTCTTTCTTAATTCTAGATACTTTATTAGATAATTTTTTAAATAATTTTTTAGCGTTAAACTTAATCCATTTCATATAATTACCTCTAGTAAATTATACCATTATAATAGTATAATTTCAACTTTTGAAATAATTAAAAATAGAGAACTATTTTTCTAGTTCTCTATTTGTATCACTTGCATTTATTATCATTCCAAATACAAATATATATGATAATAAGTATACCCATAGTAGTAATACTAATATATTTGAAATACTACCATAGAATTGGTCATATCTTGCAAATCTATCTATATAGAATGCAAAGATTTCTGTTGCTAGTACCCAGCAAATTGTTGTAAATATTGCTCCTTTATTAGTTGTTTTTGATGGTACTTCTTGATCTGGAGCAATTATATACATTAGTTTAATATTAATAAATAGAATTATTAATATTATTGGGTATTTTAATATATATAGTATATTTTGTATTATTGTTACTATTTTACCTGATCCTGTTACTTGGACTATTATACTAGCTATTTGTGATCCAAATACTGGAACTGCTATTAGAAATACAAATAAGAATACTAACATAGAAATCATTACTATTGCCTTTATTCTTCTACTTAACATATTTCTTGGTTTTACTTTATATATTTCATTTGCTGTATTAATCATTGAATAAGTACCATTACTTGCTAATAAGAATGCTGAAAAGTAAAATACTAAAATATTGAAATTGATTCCATTACCTGTAATTATTCCATTTATTATATTTGCTATTCCAGGTGGTACTGATTCTGATATTGCTACTCTTACTGAATCAGTTGATATAGATAATGCTGCTCCTAAAGTAATTATAAGAGCAATCATTGGTATAAATGAAATTACAAGAAAAAAAGCAAGTTGCCCTGGTAATATTCTCATTTCTGGTCTATTTAGGAATTTGAATATTTTTAGTACAGTTTCTCTTGCTTTTTCCATTTTATTCTCCTTTTATTTATAATCTTCCTTGTTTGTTATCATTTCTAGTGTTGCTTCATTAATTGCATCATCTAATGTTTTTATTTCATCAGTAATCATACTATATCCTAAAGCTGCTCCAAATTCGTGAGGTAAGTTTCTCATTTCTTTAGATAACTTCTTAGTATATGTATTAATTTGTCTATCACTATAACCTACAAGATAGATTAAGAACTCATTACCGTCTGTTCTTATTATTTCACTATTTTCTAATTGTGTATTTACTAAGATACCTGCGGCTTTAATTATTAATTGGTCTCCTTCTTCATGACCATAATTATCATTAACATATTTAACATTATTTAAGTCTACCATTACTATTGCTTGTGGGAATACTTCACAATCTTCCCATTCTTGCATCTTCATATTTAAATAGTTTCTATTCTTTAATGAAGTTAACATATCAGTATATTTATGTCTATCAGTAATCTTTATCTTCTTAATTTGTTTTTTCTTCTTAAATATTAAATAGAATAATCCAATTAATATTAAAGGAGTAAAGATAATTATTAATACTATTATATATACTTGTGATAATGTTGAATCTTCTAGTAATGATGCATTTAAGTTTTCAATACCTGAATTCTTATAATTATAATAAGAATTAGTATTAATAATGTAATTGAATAAATCATAGAATGCTGTATTATTACTTTTTACCATAAATCTATAATCATTCATCATATTAGCTTTATATAATAATCTAAATTTCTTTAATTTAGTAGTTTGATAATGTGAATATACTTCACTATCTAATACTACTATTCTATTATCTGATTTTTTAACTAATTCTTTTAGGCTATCATATGTTTTAATATTAGCTTTTAAATTAGTTTTAAAGTAATTATATAGTGAATCTCCTTTTAACATTGCGATATCTTTTCCTTTTAAACTTTCAAAGGAATTAACTATATGATTATCTTTTTGATATCCTAAAACTACATAATCTTCTACAAATGTAGATACTGTACTAAGATATTTATCATTAGTGTAATTATAATAATCAAAGTAGATATCTATTTCACCTTTATCAATTGCTTTCTTTAAGTCATCTATTGTTTTATATTCTTTATATGTAAAGTTAATATTAGCAAGTCTTGATATTCTATTAATATATTCTCCTGCGATACCTGCTACTTTACCATTAACTTTCTTTTCATATGGAAGATTCTCTACATATCCATATTTATAAGTTTTTGATATTAGTGTAGATTTTGTTTTAGCACTTATCTTATTATTTTCTAGATAGTAATCTAAATATTCTTCATTATATTCTTTAATATAGTTAGTTTGTCTCCATTTATTATAGTATTTTTTTACTATATTATTTAATTGTTTATCTTCTTTATTATCACTTAGTGTTAATACTATTTGTTTATTTATTTCAGTAAAATAATAATTTATAAAATATTTTTCTTTTTGAATAGTATGATCTAAGTACATAATATTTGGAACTATAATCATATTTACTTTATTTTCATCTAATGCTTTATATAAATCAGTAATATTTTCATATGAAGTATATGATAAGTTAGATCCTGATTTTAAATAATAACTTACTTCTTCTAAATCTTCTGCAAGTACACCAAATTTTAAATTATTCATATCTTCTATATGATTTAATCTTTGGTATTCAGTTCCTATTGCAACATAGCTATCTGTAAATAAGAAAAGGTCTTTATCAGTAATTTTATCATTACCATTTAATATTCTTATTCTATAACTTGTTGTTGAAGGAGATGCTGTTTTTAAATAAGATATTTTATTAAAATCTATTCCTATATTCTTTTGAAAGTCATCTATAAAGTCATAGATAACTCCATTACCATTTAATCCATATAATGGATAATCGTTTACTATTTCAAAGTCATATTCTTGATCTGAATTATTTTCTACCCATCTTTTTTCACTAACAGTAAGTGTTGTTGTTTTATCTTCTTTATTATAGTATCTATAGACAAAGATAAAGGCAATTACTGCTATTAAGAAGGTAGCTACTATAATTATTTTCTTTTTCATACCAATCTGCCTTTCTATCTATCTTTTGTCCATGTTATTTTATCTTTAGCATGATGTTTATATCCAATAATTGGAAATTGTTTTGTATTTTTATCATTCTTTATTAATATTTGGAAATCATAGAAAGCTTTTTCTGGATCAGAGAATTGCTCTATTGCTTTATTACCCATAGCTTTAGCATCATCTCTAGATACTTCTTCGTTTATTTCGATAATAACATTAATAGTCTTTCCTGCTACTCTTACTTTAACGCTAGAAGTATTTTCTTTTAATGCTTCTTCTACTTTCTTTTTAGTTGAGTCAGTTATTTCTACTGCTTCTATTCCATCTAATCTTTCTCCATAAATTGCTTTTGATTCATCTGGTGCAATTATATCCTTTAAGAAGAATATTCCAAATAATACTACTGCAAATACAATTACTCCTACTATTGTTCCTCTATATTTTTTAAATTTCCTCATATTATCACATCCTATTTTAAATATTATACACTATGAAGGGTCCTTTTTCAACTTAGTTCTTCTACTAAAATATCATTAGCAAGCTTAGGATTTGCCTTACCCTTTGTCTCTTTCATTACTTGTCCCATAAGGAACTTAATAGCTCTATCATGACCATTTTTATAGTCATTAACACTATCTGGGTTATTCTTAATAATTGTTTTAATTATTTCTCTTATTTCATTATCATCAGTGATATTTTCAATACCATTATCTTTCATTATTTCTTCTATTGATTTATCACTTTCTAAGATAACATCTAATATTTCTTTTAGATTTTTACTTGTAATAGTATTATCTTCATACTTTTTAATTAAATCTAGGAATTTATCTTTAGTTAATTTAGTATCTTTAATATCTATTTCTTTTTTATTTAAATATGCAGATATATCTCCTAAAAGAAGATTACTTGCTATTTTAAAGTTAGTATTTTCATTTAATATTTCATTAAAGTAATCACTCAATGATCTATTTTGTACTAATTTATTTGTATTAATTTCAGATACTCCTTTTTCTACATATACTTCTCTTCTTTCATCTGGCATCATTGGAATATCTTTAACTACATTTTCAATCATTTCATCTGTTAATACTACAAATGGAATATCTGGTTCTGGGAAATATCTATAATCATTTCCTGTTTCTTTTATTCTCATTAGTACTGTATCTTGTAGTTTATCATCAAATCTTCTTGTTTGTGGTTTAAATGTTTCTCCGTTGTCATATAATTTGCTTTGTCTTTCTATTTCTTTTTCTATAGCAACTCCAACATTTGTAATTGAACCTATATTTTTAACTTCTGCTTTTGTACCGAATGGATCTGATTCATTCTTTCTAATAGATACATTTGTATCTGCTCTCATAGATCCTTCTTCAATCTTACAGTCACTAATATTACCATATAGCATTAATTCTCTTAGTTTTTCTAAGTAAGCTTTTGCTTCTTCTGGTGAAGACATACATGGTTTAGTTACTATCTCTAGTAAAGGTACTCCTGCTCTATTAAAGTCTAATAATGTTTTATTTCCTCTATGAGCACTCTTACATGTATCTTCTTCTATATGCATTTCTTCTATTTCTACTTTTTTCTTTTCACCATTAACTTCTATTTCTACATATCCATCATATCCAATAGGAGTTCTTGCTTGTGTAATTTGATAATTCTTTGGATTATCTGGATAGAAGTAATTTTTTCTATCGAAATGCATTTGTTTTCTAATCTTACAATTAAGAATAGTTGCGGCTTTTATACCAATATTAATTACTTCTTCATTTAGAGTTGGTAGTGTACCAGGATAACCTAAATCTACAACATTTGTTAATGAATTAGCCATTTCTCCATATCCATTTGTTGAATTAGAGAAGATCTTTGTTTTTGTTTTTAATTCTAAGTGTACTTCTACACCTATTGTAGGTATATAATTCATTATTTTTCACCTCCAGGTGTTAGATTTAAGTCTAATTTCTTTTCAAGATAACTAGCTAATTTATATATTTTAGCTTCTTCAAAAGAATTTCCTATTATTTGCATTCCTATTGGCATATTATCTTTATCAAAACCAATTGGCATATTTAATCCAGGAAGTCCTGCCATATTAACTGGTATTACTAAAATATCATCCATAAATGATTTAGATGGATCATCCATTGGATCATCCAAGTTATAAGCTGTTGTTGTAGTAGTTGGTCCAATAATAAGATCATATTTTTTAAATACATTTTTAAATTCTTTTCTAATATCATCTCTAATAGATAGAGCTTTATTATAATAAGTTTTTGCATTTTCTCCACTTAATAAGTATGAACCTACCATTATTCTTCTTTTTACTTCTTCTCCAAAGCCTTCTGCTCTAGTACTGTAATATAAATCATTTATATCTTTTGGTTCTTCTATAGAATGACCATATCTTAATCCATCAAATCTTGCTAAGTTAGAACTTGCTTCTCCCATAGCAATTATTTGATATAGAGTAACTGCATTTTCTATATATTTAATATCTACATAATCTACTGTTGCTCCGAAAGACTCTAATACATTTATTGTTTCTTTTACTTTATTTCTTATTTCATCACTTACTATTTCACTCATGAAGAAGTTAGGTACTGCTATTTTCATACCTTTAATATCTTCTCCAATCATTCTAGTAAAGTCTTCATCTGTTTCTATACTAGTTAAATCTTTATGGTCTTTTCCTGTAATTGCATTTAATAATAAGGCATTTTCATAGACATTCTTTGTCATTGGACCAATTTGGTCTAAGCTTGATGCGAATGCTACTAAACCATATCTAGATATTCTTCCATATGTTGGTTTCATTCCAACTATTCCTGTATAACTAGCTGGTTGTCTAATAGAACCTCCAGTATCTGATCCTAAAGCAAATAAAACGTCTCTATTAGCGATTGTTGCTGCTGAACCACCTGATGATCCTCCACAGATTTTTTCCTTATTCCATGGGTTTCTTGGTGCTCCAAAATAAGATGTTCTTGAACTTGATCCCATTGCAAATTCATCCATATTTGTTTTACCAATGATAATCATGTTCTTTTCTTTTATCTTTTCTACTATTGTTGCATCATATATAGGTATAAAGTTATCTAATATATGAGATGCACATGTTGTCTTTAATCCTTTAGTTACAATATTATCTTTTACTGCAATAGGAAGACCAAATAGTATATTATCTACTTCTTTATTTTCTAATTCTTTTGCTTGTTTAATTGCTTCTTCTTTATTAAGAGTTATATAAGCATTAAGACCACTTTCTTCTATACTCTTAACTGCTTCTTCTACTAAATCTATTGGTTTAATCTTTTTATCTTTTAATAATTTATGTATTTCTTCAATACTCATACTATTATATTTCATTATGCTCCTTCACCTCCAGATATTACTACTGGGACCGCTATATAGTTCCCACTATGTCTTGGAGCATTTTCTAGTACTTCTTTTGGTTCTAGCATTTCTCCTGATTCATCTTTTCTTAATTCAGCATTATTTTCCCAACAAGCAATTAGGATATCATCATCATATCCTTTAACATCATTTATTTTTTCAACATCACTTAATAATTGTTTTAATTGTACTTGGTACTTTTCTATTTCTTCTTCTGTTAATTTTATTCTTGCTAAATCAGCAACATGTAATACTTCTTCTTTAGTTAGTTTTTCTTTCATAGAAAGGCCTCCCTTAACTTTTTTTATTATAACATAAAAAAGGATAATATTTAATATTATCCTTAATATTTTATTGTTCTGCAAAAACATTATCTAAATATAGTCTACTCATTGATTTTTCTGTTTTATAACTATATTTAGTAACATTACCTATTACAGTTATTTCTTCACCTAAATTTAAGTTTTCTAAATATGAATAATCAGTTGCCATATTACATCTTACATCTATTGTATATTTACCATCTTCATCTTCATATCCAATTATTATTACATTGTTATAAGTATCTATATCTTTTAAAGTACCTACTATTCTTACAAATTGTTTATAGTACTTTTTATATGTTTCTGTTTCATTATTATTAAATTCTATTGCAAGATCAATTGCTTGTACTGTAGTTGGCTCAATATTATATTTAAGTCCCCAAGTACCTATAGCTTTATCTCTTCTACCTTGTAGTTGTTTATATTTAATTACTTTATAACCTATACCATAATATTCTTTTGATCCACCGTCATCATATGTCTTTACTGGTATTGCAAAGAATGGACCTTTATTAAACTTAGATACTAATACTATATCAGTAGATACCATTACTATTAAAAGAACTATAATTATAAAGAATATATTAATTATTCTATTTGGATTTTTCTTTTTATTTTTCTTTATTCTCTTCTTAGTTGTTTCTTTATTATCATCCAATATGATAATATCATCTTTTTCTTCTCTTCTTTTTCTTATAATTTCTTCTGCTTCTTCATCATCTATTTCTCTTATTATTACTGGTTCTTCTGATTTAACTTTTCTCTTTTTATTTTTTTTCTTCTTTTTGGGTTTCTTTTCTTCTATGATTTCATCTGCTTCTATGTCTTCAATATCTTCTGTTTCGTCTAATATAATTTCTTCATCAAATTCTTCATTTCTTCTTTTCATAGTCTCACCTCAACATTCCCTTTTTTCTTCGCATATTATAATATATTTTTGTTATTTTGTAAACAAAAAAGAGGAATACTAATAATATCTTCTTCCTCCTTTACATGCTGCATCTCTTCTTGCTTGTTCTTCTCTTTGTCGTCTTTCTCTTTCTCTTTTTCTTCTCTTTTTTTCAGAAATAGTATCATTTACTGCTCCTATTCCTTTAGTTGTTAGAGTTACACCTGCAGTTATTGCTGTAATTGCTAAAACTATTTCTATTATTCTTGCTGGTACACTATTTCCATATTTTTCGAAGATAGTCTTTTCATTTTCTCCTCTTTCTATATCAGCAATCATTTCTTCTGGAATAGTTACTTTTTCTGCTTTATCAAAATCTTTCATTGGAGAAAGACCTGTTGCTCTTGGATCTGTCATATAAAAAAATCCTACATTAAAGTATTTTAATACTAATTTTGATATTATTGGAATTTGTTTAATATTAGTTGCATCTAAATAATAGTATTTACCATCTATTTCTATCACATTCCATGCATGTCCCATCAATACTTCTTCTGAGGTAGTAACTTCATATGATTTAATTCCTGCTCCTCTAAGTAATATATTTGTAAGATATGCATAACTTGCACATACTCCTCCACCATTCTTTAGAGTACTTGTTAGTGGATCTGCATTTGATTCAAATACTTTAGTTATCTTATATTTATAATTATCTATTACATAATAAGTAACTGCTTGTATTTTTTCTTCATCTGTCATATCTTCTGTAATTATTTCATCTAAAATACTTTGTATTTCTGCTGCATTATCTAAATCTTGTTGTACAATATTATGTTCTATTCCATTTCTATCTAAGTATTCTACTAATTCTGGAGTAACAAATCCATTTTCTTCAATTGATACTTTTTTTAGATTTGGAAGTGAATATATAAATGTTAAGTCTGTAATAGAAGGACAATAATCTATATATATTTCTTCTAGATTTGGACAATATTCTGCTATATCACTTAAATCATCTATTGAGAAAGCTTGATACAAATATATTTTTGTTACATTCGCTCCAAATTCTTTAAGTTCTTCTACAGCAGTATTTGTCATATCTGATCCAAAATAAATCGTTTGTTTTGATCTTTCTTCATCATCAAAATATGTAGTTTCTGTTTGTGTTGTAGTATCTACCGTTTCAGTAGTTGCTTTTCCTCCACAACCAGTTAATCCTGGTACTAATGAAACAATTACAAGTCCTGTTGCGATAGCTCTCTTTAATGAGAACTTTCTTTTTTTCTTAGCTGCATTTTCTAATGTTTCTTTATTTACATTATCAATATGCATAAGTTCACTCCCTTAACTATTTATTCTTTCTTCAAATTCTTTTTCAGTCCAAATTTCTATTCCTAGCTCTTGGGCTTTAGTATATTTACTTCCTGGATTAGCACCTACTATTACAGCAGATGTTTTCTTTGATACTGAACTTGATGTTTTACCACCTAAAAGTTCTATCTTTTCTTCTGCTTCTTCTCTTGTAAATATTTCTAGACTACCAGTAAGAACAAATGTCTTTCCAGCAAATGTCTCATTATTTACTACTTTTTCTCCAGTATATGTCATATTAATTCCTAATTCTTTTAATTCATCTACTATACCTTTATTATGAGAATTATTAAAATAATCAATTATACTTTTTGCAATTATATCTCCTATATCTGGAATATTTACTAAGTCTTCAAATGAAGCATTTTCTAAATTATCCATTGTTTCAAATTTCATTGCTAAAATCTTTGCTGTTTTACTACCTACATGTGGTATTCCTAAAGCAAATATTAATCTTTCTAGAGAATTTTCTTTTGATTTTTCTATTGCATCTAATAAGTTAGTTACTGATTTATCTCCATATCCTTCTAATCTTATTAAATCTTTTTCATGATTCTTAAGAGTATAGATATCAGCAATATTTCCAATAAAATGGAAATTGTAGAAGTCTTCCATTATTCTATCTCCTAAACCATCTATGTTCATTGCATCACGAGATACAAAGTGAATTAAACTTTCTACATGTCTTGCTGGACATTTATCATTAGGACAGAAGTAATCTACTTGTCCTTCTTTCTTTACTAGTTTAGTATGACACATAGGACATTCTTTAATCATTTCAAAATCTTTTTCTTTTCCTGTACGTCTTTCTAGTTTTCTTTCTACTACTTCAGGTATTACATCTCCTGCTTTTCTTATTGATACTATATCTCCTATTTTTAAGTCTTTTTCTTTAACATAATCTTCATTATGTAGAGTTGCTCTTGAAATAGTTGATCCTGCTACTATTACTGGTTCTAATACTGCATTTGGTGTAATTTGACCAGTTCTTCCTACTGTAAATATAATATCAGTTAACTTAGTTAATACTTCTTCTGCAGGGAATTTATAAGCAGTAGCCCATTTAGGAAATTTAGCTGTATATCCTAACTTTTGTTGTTCTCTAATATCATTTACTTTTATAACAACACCATCTATATCATATGGTAAGTTAGGTCTAAGTTTACCTTTTTCTTCTATATATTCTATTACTTCATTAATATTATTTACTAATCTATTATTAGGATTTATTTTAAATCCCAACTTTTTCATATACTCAATGGCTTCTTCATGGGTATTTAATCCATAATCTAGAGGATTTGGTAAATGATAGATAAAATTATCTAGTTTTCTTGATGCTGCTACTTTAGAATCTAATTGTCTTATTGATCCTGCTGCTGCATTACGACAGTTTTGTAGTAGAGGTTCTCCTTTTTCTTTTCTCTTCTTATTTAACTCTTCTAGAGTCTTTTTATTCATGAAGATTTCTCCTCTAACTTCTATATCTACTTCTTCTTTTAGTTTTAATGGAATAACTTTAATAGTAGTTGCATTATGTGTAATATCTTCTCCAGTAGTTCCATCTCCTCTAGTTGCTGCTCTTACTAATTTACCTTTTTCATATAAAAGCGAAACAGATAATCCATCTATTTTTAATTCACACATATATTTAGGATTTATTCCTTCTTTTCTTATTCTTTCATCAAAAGCAATTACTTCACTTTCTGAGAATACATCGCTTAATGACATCATAGGAATTTTATGTGTTACTTTTTCAAATCCTTCTATTATTTTTCCACCAGCATGTCTTGTAGGAGAATCTTCTCTTACCCATTCTGGATGTTCTTCTTCTATTTCAAATAATTCTCTTAAATATTTATCATATTCTTGATCTGATATTGTTGGATTATCTAAAGTATGATAGTTATAATCAGCCTCATTTATTATGTCTATTAATTCATTCATTCTATCTTTCATAAAAAAACCACCTACTACTATTATTTTATAATAATATGGTGGTTTTGGGAATTATTTAGTTAATTTTGGATTATTTTTTACATCATTTGATGTATCAAAATAATATAATTCACTTTCTTGATCTTTATATTCAAACATAAAATAACCATCTTTATGTAATACTCTTGTCTCATCTGGCCAAATTCTTCCAAACTTTAATTCATCTACTTTTATGGCTCTTTCTATTTGATATGTTTCATAATCAATAATACCTTGTTCTAATTCTAAATCTAATTTAATTTTATTAATTCTTGAGATATATTTTACCATTAATGATATATCTCTACGATCATAGAATGAACTTCTCATTTTATCTAATAAGAATAACATTCTTATAACTTCTTTTCTATTACTATATTTAGATAATTCATCTACTACTGAATAAATATCTGAATTATAGTAATATTCTTTCATTTTATCACTACCTATAATATTTTCTATTCCTTTAGCAATTACTATAAAGTAGTTATCTGTATCATAATATTCTTCATTTAAGAAATCTCTTTTTGTTATATATTCTGTATAACCTTCATTTAATCCATCACCTATAACGTTAGGAATTGCAAATCCACATACTACGTCATCTTCCATAGTTCTAGTAGATGACATATGATTTAATTCATGAAATAATACACTTTCTATATCCTTATCAGTATAGGTTCTATCTTTATATTGTTCTATAGTTATTTCATTTCTATTACTATTATAATATCCTAAAGATATAGTTCTAATTAATCTTGGTGTCTTCTCTTTTTCTTCTAATCTTATTTTTAATGTTCTTAAGTTTCGATATAAATTACTTAATTGTTCTTGTGATAGTTTTGTTTTACATATATTAATATATTTTTCTATATATTTATTATAAGTACCAAAATCATATTCAGGTTTATTATCATTAGCACTTCTATTAACATAAGTAGCATTCATATTGATATATTTAATCATTCTTGGATATTCAATTTTTAATTGTATATCATTTAATATTGTATCAACACTCATGGCATACACCTCAAGGGCATATTATATCATAAAAGCACAAAAAAGAAAGGTTTAGTTAGATCCTTTCTTTGTTTTAAATCTTAGTAGTAAATATGCTCCTCCAATAATTAGAACATATCCAATTATATATACTACTTTAGAAAAATCTAATGCAGTATTTGGTACTGGAATTGTATCATAAGTTACTTCTTTTAAATCTCCTGAATTAGTTATTGTAGCATTAGTCATTTCACCAGTAAAGTATTCCATAAAGTCATCAAAATCTGCTAAATCAGTAAATGCAAATTCAATAAAGCTATTTGCATTCTCTTTGTCTCCATCTTCTAAAGCAATGTGTTCTATAAATGTTATTACTGACATATTTATTTCTTTTTCTAGTGTTGTTGCTAAATCATTTGTTGAATTATTTTTTTGTTCTTCTCTTTCTACATCAGAATAAAAACTATTGGAATAATTAATTCTTTTATCTACTAAATAACCACCATTAATAACATAATCAGTAGTTTTATTTAGATCAAATTCATTTATATACGCATAGTTTTCCATTTCGTCACCAATATCATCTCTAACAGAACCATTAACTAAGTATCCATGTTTAATTTCAGTTGGTAGATTTGTAAATTTAATTTGTAGTACTAATTCAAATAAATATCCTTTCGTTTCAGATGTATTATTTATAAT
Source organism: uncultured Caryophanales bacterium (assembly GCA_945228905.1). Classification (GTDB taxonomy): domain Bacteria; phylum Bacillota_I; class Bacilli_A; order RF39; family UBA660; genus UBA3789. Next base: position 838 of record CALYOH010000003.1, on the reverse strand, counting down.
ATCATTTGTTAAATATGATGGAATATTAGTATCTGAAAAATCAAAATTCATATCTATAAATGCACTATTTGAATCTTTAATATCACCTGTATTTTTACTATTATCTATGTTAACTAAAGTATATTTTGGATGATATTTTAAATTATTAATATCTATTGTAACTGTTTTTGTTGGCTTTTTAAGAGCATAGTTTTTTAGATCTTCTGGATTAATGGTAGGATTATCCTCTTCATCCTTAGTAAAATTCATTTCATAAAGATTGATTTTTACTCCTTCAATAGAGAAATTGACTCCACTAATTGTAAATTCTCTTGCATATACATTTGGTGTTATAAAGATTATTACTATTGCAATTAAAAATAGCTTTATATATTTTTTCATATTATCACCTACTTTAATTATAAATTTATTTAGTATTTTTATACAATAAAAAAATGTAAACTTTATGTAGTTTACATTTTTGTTTACGCCCATAAATTATTTGGATATTCTCCATTATCTACTAATTCTTTTAATGCTTTTTTAACATTATCTGCATCTTCTTTATATGTTACTCCATACCATGTAGCAGTTGTCTTTAATACTTCTGCAGTTGCATATCCTTCTCTTATAGTAGCAAATAAAGTATCTGGAATTAAATATTCACATTTTTCTAAGTTGTCTTTATTATTATCTAAGAATTCTTCAAAATGATCTTCAATATATTTAAATATGCTTGGTGTAAATAATAACATATTCATTGATACTGTATCATCTTCTGCAACATCAAATTCTGGTAATGTTTCATCTAATGGCTGTCTCTTATACACATCTGACGCTGCCGACGATCTTACGCGTG
>CALYOH010000002.1 GCA_945228905.1 uncultured Caryophanales bacterium | reverse complement strand
ACTCTAACGAAATGGCTTTCAAAATTGCAGCTAGTTTTGCATTAAAAGAAGCTAAGAATAAATGTAAACCAGTATTACTTGAACCTATTATGAAAGTTGATGTTACAACTCCAGAAGAATATTTTGGTAACGTAATGGGTGATTTAACTTCTCGTCGTGGTAAACCACTTGGACAAGAAAGTCAAGGAAATGCTGTTAAACTAAGTGCTATGGTTCCACTTTCAGAAATGTTTGGTTATGCTACTAACTTACGTTCAAATACACAAGGTAGAGCAACATTCGTAATGTTCTTCGATCATTATGAAGAAGTACCAAAGAACATAGCAGAAGAAATTATTAAAAAGAGTGGAAATTAATTAAAAGTGTATCAAAATAGTTGAAATCTCTTCAATTATTAGATAAAATATATGTTGTAAATAAATAAGGAGGAAATTTTATTATGGCAAAAGAAAAATTTGATCGTTCAAAACCACATGTAAACGTTGGAACAATTGGACACGTAGATCATGGTAAAACTACATTAACTGCTGCTATTACTGCTTGTTTAGCTGGAAAAAATGGAAATGAAAAAGTTGATTTCGCTAACATCGATAAAGCACCAGAAGAAAGAGAACGTGGTATCACTATCAATACTGCACACGTTGAATACAGTACTGATAAGAGACATTATGCACACGTTGACTGTCCAGGACATGCTGATTATGTTAAAAACATGATTACAGGTGCTGCTCAAATGGATGGAGCTATCTTAGTTATAGCTGCTACTGATGGACCTATGGCACAAACTCGTGAACATATCTTACTTGCTCGTCAAGTTGGAGTACCTAAAATGGTTGTATTCATGAATAAATGTGATATGGTTGATGATCCAGAATTATTAGATTTAGTAGAAATGGAAATTCGTGACTTATTAAATGAATATGGTTTCGATGGAGACAATACTCCAATTATTAGAGGATCTGCTCTTAAAGCTCTTGAAGGTGATTCAGAATGGACTCCAAAAATTGATGAATTAATGGAAGCTGTTGATAGTTGGATTCCAACTCCAGAAAGAGATAATGACAAACCATTCTTAATGAGTATTGAAGATGTATTCACAATCACAGGTCGTGGAACTGTTGTTACAGGACGTGTTGAACGTGGACAATTAAAACTTAACGATGAAGTTGAAATCGTTGGTATCAAACCAACTAAGAAGACAGTTGTTACTGGAATTGAAATGTTCCGTAAACAATTAGATTACGCTGAAGCTGGAGATAACGCTGGAGTATTATTACGTGGTATCTCTCGTGAAGAAGTTGAAAGAGGACAAGTTCTTGCTAAACCAGGAAGTGTTACTCCACACAGCAAATTCAAAGCTACAGTTTATATCTTAAGTAAAGAAGAAGGTGGACGTCATACTCCATTCTTCAACAACTATCGTCCACAATTCTATTTCAGAACTACTGACGTAACAGGAGTAATCACTTTACCAGAAGGAACTGAAATGGTAATGCCTGGAGATAATATTGATATGGAAGTTGAATTAATCCATTCAATCGCACTTGAACAAGGAACTCAATTCTCTATCCGTGAGGGTGGTAGAACTGTAGGTGCTGGTTCAGTTACTGAAATCTTAGGATAATAAGAATATAAAAATCCGTTTATACGGATTTTTTTGTTATTTAATATAAAAAAAGAATAAAGTTAACTTTATTCTTTTATTTTTTTCCTACTTTATTATATAAATTATATGCAAAACTGTTTAATACTATATCAAATTCTCCAATATATTCTGTTACTGCAGTGTTAAATCCTAGCTTTGCTTCATTTAATCCACTATAAGGAGTTTTCTTTTCAAATTCTCCACATATTGCATTTAAATTAATATATTTGATTCCTTGTTCAGTATAATCATTTATTAATTTCCATTTTGTTAAATATAGTGGATTAAGATAACTATATGATTCATCTTGTCCTTCTGTAAATATATAAGCTGCATTATCATATTTAATAATCATAGTAGCTGCTATTATAATTCCATCTGGATTGCTTTTTAGTAGATCTGTTGATCTTAATAGACTATTCTTATATGCAGTAATTAGTTTATCTGATTCCATTTTCTTATTTAAATTTGATTCTCTTTCTTTAGGATCTAGAGATAAATCTTGTACTTTACTAGCTAAAATGTCATTATATTCTAATTCTTTTTCATAATTTCTTCTACTATTTATTAAGAATGTTTCTGTATTTATTTTTGCGTAATATACTTCTACATCATCTTCAAATCTATTAAATATTTCTTTATAGAAAGATAATGGCTTTTTATCTTTTTTAGCAACAAATTGATATAGCTTATTAACATTCTTAGTTGAAGCTTTTTCTATTTCTATACCACTAGAACTTGCTCTTCTAATCTTGTTTCTTGTTCTTTTATCAAATCTTGCAAATACTTCTCTTACATCTCTTTGAAGTAAGATTAATGCTTCCCATCTTGGCTTTTCTGTTTCAAAGTATAATGTTTTACCTTTATATTTAAATCCTGCTCTTTTAAGATTATCTATTATTGTTGTTCCCTGATTATTGAAATTCATTATATTTCCTTCAGAATCTCTTATTGTTAATGGGATATAAGGATCTATTCTTAATAGCATAAAATTTTGTTTGCCTAAAGTTTTTTGTAGTTTTTCTACTACTTCTTCTAATTCTCTTTCATCTTCATAACTATATAATAATCCTCTTGGAGCATAGGCAATTTTATTCTTCATCCAAACTTCTTTATATATAATTAATGATGCACCTATAAGTTTATTACTATCATTTACTATTCCTATAAATTGATGTTGATATCCAAATCTAGACATAACATTAGCATACATTGATGATTGAAAATAATTTCTATACTTATGCGTGCTTGCAAATCTATCAAATTGTGATGAACTAAGCTTAACTATTTTCATGTTTGCCCACTCCTTACTCTATTACTTATTATATCACAATAATTTTAATTGTATCAATATAGAAAAATATTATGATATATTTACATTTTATTTATACATTATTATGTTATAATAAATGATGATAGGAGTATATATGAGTAGATTAACTATAATTGTATTAGGTAAAAAAAATAAAGGTACTGAATCTAGAGAAGATGTTGATTTTGTTTTTTCTAATGGATCAAATTTATCTAAACTTATTAAAGGCCTTAAAACTAAATATTTCTTATTTGTTAGAGATGATGATAAGTTAAGTGATGATTATTTTGAAATAATTACTAATAAGATTAAGGAAGATTTTGATACTTGTTTTATTAATTATAAGATTAATTATGATTATAAATCTAAAGTAAGAATACTTCATAATAAATATGAATTATGTAATTATATGCCTTTAGTTGGTGAATATATATGGAGTTTTATAATTGATAGAGATAAGTTTCTTCCTGTATTAGATTTAGAACTTGATAATATTAATAATTATATTAAAGATAATTTAACTAATAGAACTTGTATCAATAAAGTTATTTATTTCCATAATCCTAACACTAAGAGAATTATTAATAAATGGATTTATAATGACGTTAAAGATGAAATTAAAGTTAAAAACTTAATATATGTTGCGGGTGGTTGTAACGGTATATTTAATGGTTATGTTAGTTGGTTAAAGAATTTAGGAAGATGTTTTTCTGATAAATATAAAATAACAATATTATATGATGAGATACATCCTACTACCTTAGGATTATTTAGTGAGTTTTTTGATTGCCTTAAGTATGATAATTCTATAAATTATATTAATGAAAGTTATTCTGCACCATATACTAATTACTTTTATCCTAAGAATATTATAAATCTTGGGGAAAGTTATATGTTTATACATGGATGTATGAGTGATTATGAAAATTCTATGCATTTTAAAGATGATTTATATTCTCATTATGTGGGTGTTTCTAAGGTTGCGAGTGATAGAGCTAAAGGATATTTCCCTACAGATAATTATGAGACTATATGGAATCCATTTAAAATCGATGAGAATATGGTAAAACCTCATTTAATGTTATGCTCTGCACATAGAACAGCTAAAGTTAAGAGACCTGAAAGAGTAGAGAAAATGGCTAAAATGTTGGATGAGTTAGGTATTCCATATACTTGGAATTTATTTACTGATGTCAATGAAAATACTAATAAGGGTGGATTAATTATTAGAAGTAGAGTACCCAATCCTTTACCTTATATTAATGATGCGGATTACTTTGTTTTACTTAGTGAAAGTGAAGCTATGCCTTATTCTGTACTAGAATCATTATCACTTAATACTAAGGTAATTGTTACTCCACTTGAGGCTTTCTTTGAATTAGGTGTTAAAGATGGAGAAAATGGTATTGTTGTACCTCCAGAATATTTTGATGAAGGTAATGAAGATAAGTTAAAGAAGATATTATTAAAAGCATATGAAGAAAAGGATAAAAAGATTAACTTTAAATTTGATGAATCATTATATGAAGGTTATAATGATGTGTTTATAAAATAATAAGGAGATTATATGTTTAAAAATAACAAAGTATTAATTCTTGGTTTTGCAAGAAGTGGTTATGAAGCTGCAAAAGTATTAATAAAAAGAAATAATAAAGTTATTCTTAATGATTCTAAAGATGAATCTAAGTTAGACCAAGATAAAATAAAAGAATTAAAAGATTTAGGTGTTGAATTTGTATTCGGTTCTCATCCTGATGATTTATTAGATGATAGTTTTGATTTTTTAATTAAAAATCCAGGAGTTCCAATAGATCATAAGTATGTTCTTAAAGCTAGAGAACTTGGAATAGAAGTAATAAATGAAGTTGAGATGGCTTATAGATTATTACCTAAAGAATTAAAAATAGTTGGTATTACTGGTACTAACGGTAAGACTACCACTACAACTATTACTTATAATATATTAAAAGAATACTTTGGTGATAAGGTTGTTTTAGCAGGAAATATTGGATATCCTTTATGTAGTGTTTTAGATAAATTAAAAAAGGATAATATACTAGTTATGGAAGTTTCTTGTCAACAATTAGAGAATATGAGTGAATTTCATCCCAATATAGCTGTTATGACTAATTTAAGTCCTGCTCATATTGATTTTTTAAAGAGTTATGATAATTACAAAAGAGTAAAAACAAAATTATTTCAGAAACAAACTAGTAATGATATAGCAATTCTTAATATTGATAATGATGATGTAATTGATTCTACTAAAGAGATATTATCTACTAAGAAATATTTTTCTAGTAGAACTACAATTAAAGGGTGCTATTTAGATGGAGATGATATTTATTATTATGATGAGAAAGTTATGTCTAGAGAAGAAATATTTATTGCAGGAAGACATAATGTAGAAAATTGTATGGCCGCTATTATGGTTGCTAAAGAGTTTAATGTTCCAAATGAAGTTATCATTAAAGTAATATCTAACTTCAGAGGAGTAGAACATAGACTAGAATATGTTGATACTGTTAATGGTAGAAAGTTTTATAATGATACTGAAGCAACTAATATAAAATGCACTCAGATAGCTTTATCTTCTTTTGATAAGCCAACTGTTATAATTCTTGGTGGATTAGAAAGAGGACAAGATTTTGATGAGTTAATTCCATATATTGGACATGTTAAAGCTATTATTGCTATTGGACAGTGTCGTAATAGAGTAGTTGAATTTGGTAATAATATTGGTATTCCTACATATTCTTTTGAATATTTAAAAGATGGATTTATTAAATGTTATGATGTTTCTTCTAAGGGAGATATTATTTTACTTAGTCCTGCTAGTGCTAGTTGGGATCAATATAAAGAATGTGAAGTTAGAGGAACTGAATTTAAGGATAAAGTAAAAGAATTAAAAAATAAATATCAATAATAGTATATTTTATTTGATAAATGATATAATGAAATAGGAGGTAATTATATGAAAATTAAAGATGTAATAGGAAGGGAAATACTTGATTCTAGAGGTAATCCTACTGTAGAAGTAGACGTTATTCTAGAAAATGGAATTTTAGGTAGAGCAGCTGTTCCAAGTGGTGCTTCTACTGGTGAAAGAGAGGCTCTAGAACTTAGAGATGGAGATAAGTCTAGATATCTTGGAAAAGGTACATTAAAGGCTGTTGCTAATGTTAATGGACCATTAAGAGACTTAGTAATTGGTATGGATGCTGAAGATCAAAAGGCATTAGATTATGCTATGATTGAGGCTGATGGTACTGAAACTAAATCTAAATATGGAGCTAATGCTATTTTAGGCATTTCAATGGCTGCTTTAAAAGCAAGTGCTATTAATGCTGGTAAACCATTATACAAGTATATTGGTAATGGAACCACTTTACCTAAACCAATGATGAATATTATTAATGGAGGAGCTCATGCTGATAATAAACTTGATTTCCAAGAGTTTATGATTATTCCTCAAAGAGATACTATTCATGAAAGAGTTAGAGTTGGTGCTGAAGTATTCCATAATTTAAAGAAAGTTTTAAATGAACAAGGTCTTGCTACTGGTGTAGGAGATGAAGGTGGATTTGCTCCAGACTTACAATCTAATACTGAAGGATTTGAACTAATTATGGAAGCTATTAGAAGAGCAGGTTATGAACCAGGAAAAGACGTTTGCATGGGAATTGATGTTGCTGCTTCTGAATTCTATAAAGATGGAAAATATAATTTAGTTGGAGAAAATAGAAGTTTAACTACTGATGAATTAATTGAATTCTATGAAGAATTAGTTTCTAAATATCCAATTATTTCAATTGAAGATCCAGTTGATGAAAATGATTGGGAAGGATTTACTAAGATTACTGAAAAATTAGGAGATAAGATTCAATTAGTTGGTGATGATTTATTTGTTACTAATAAGAAATGTCTTCAAATGGGAATTGATAAACATGCTGGAAATGCTATTTTATTAAAAGTAAATCAAATTGGTACAATTACTGAAACTTTAGAGACTATTGAACTTGCTAGAAGCAATGGTTATGCTACTGTTATTTCTCATAGATCTGGAGAAACAGAAGATACTACAATTGCTGACTTAGCTGTTGGACTTGATTTAGGTCAAATTAAGACTGGATCTATGTCTAGAACTGATAGAGTTTGTAAATATAATCAATTAATGAGAATAGAAGAAGAATTAAGTAAATAGTTGATTAAATGATTGTTATATGCTACAATATATGAAATCCGAGAAAGAGGACATGATTATATTAGCTCTTATTTCAGTGAGATAGGGATAGTGTGAACCTATTAATAATCTAATATGATTCCTACCGCTTTAGGAGAGTAATCCGGTGGTCTACACCGTTATCAAAAAGAGTAAATTAAGGATGGTACCGTGCATTATGCACTCCTTTGGTATCATCCTTTTAATTTTAGGAGGTATTATTATGAGATTAAGTAAAGGCTATTTTATTACATTAAAGGAAGATGCAAAAGATGAAGATTCTACTAGTGGTAACTTATTAGTTAGAAGTGGAATGATTAAAAAAGTTGGTAGTGGTATATATATGTTTTTACCGCTTGGACTTAAAGTGTTTAGAAAAATTGAAAAAGTCATTAGAGAAGAAATGAACAATATTGGTTCACAAGAATTATTAATGCCTTCATTACTACCGGAAGATTACTTTGTAGCAAGCGGAAGAAAAGAAGTGTTTGGAGATGATATGTTTTATTTAGATGATAGAGCTGGAAGACATTATGTTTTAGGTCCAACACATGAAGAGTTATTTGTTGAAGCTTGTAGAGATTTAATTAAATCATATAAAGATATGCCAATTAGTATATATCAAATGGCTAATAAATATAGAGATGAGATTAGAAGTAGATATGGTCTTATTAGAACTAGAGAGTTTGAAATGAAGGATGCTTATACTTTTGATAAAGATTTAGAGGGATTAGATAAGTCTTATGATTTAATGTTTAATGCTTATAAGAAAATATTTGATAGATTGGGAATAAACTATAAAATAGTTAGAGCATCTAATGGTGCGATGGGTGGACTTTTATCTGAAGAGTTCCAAGCTATTACTGATATTGGTGAAGATACATTAGTATTATGTGAAAAATGTGGTTTATCTACTAATGATGAAATTTGTGAATGTAATGGTGAAATTGAAATTAGTAAGGATAGAAAGAAAAAGAAAGAATTACTTCATACTCCAAATTGTGGAACTATAGATGATATATATAATAATTATCATATTGAGGCAAAAGATACTTGTAAAACTATGATTTATAAAGTAGATGGTAAGTTCTATGCATTTATGGTTAGAGGTGATAGAGAGGTAAATGAATATAAAATTCTTAAGCTTCTTGGTGCCAAAAATGTGGAAATGGCTACATTTGAGGAAGATGAAGAAGTTACTGGGGCAGCGGTTGGATTTGCTGGACCTATAGATTTAAGTGTACCTGTAATTATTGATAGAGAAGTTGAAGGTATGAAGAACTTCTTAGTTGGAGCTAATAAGACTGATTATCATTTTATTAATACTAATCTTGATGATTTTAAATATGAGATGGTTGCAGATATTAGAAATATTACTGAAGATGATGTTTGTCCAGTATGTGGAGAAAAATTAACTTTTAAACATGGTATTGAAGTTGGTAATACATTTAAATTAGGAACTAAATATTCTGAAGCTATGGGATTATTATATAGTGATGAAAATAATGAACTTAAACCTGTAGTTATGGGTAGTTATGGAATTGGTATTGCTAGAATAATGGCTGCTTTAGTTGAACAAAATCATGATGATAATGGAATTATTTTCCCTGAAATAGTTGCTCCTTATGATTATAGTATTGTTATTGTTAATATAAAAGATGAAGATCAAGTTAGAGTAGCTAATGACTTGTATGATTATTTAACTAATAAAGGATATGATGTTCTTTTAGATGATAGAGATGCAAGAGCTGGATTTAAATTTAAAGATATGGATCTTATTGGTATACCTAAGAGAATTGTTGTTGGAAAAAGGGCATCTGAAGGTATTGTTGAATATAAAGAACGTACTAGTTCAGATATTAAAGAATATGATATAGAAGCATTAAAAAAGGAAGTTTAATCTTCCTTTTTTAAATTGACTTATTATCTTAATAATAATATACTATTATATAGAAGATAGGGTGGGATATTGTGATAGTAAATGTCTTTTTTAACAACTTTTTTAAAAAAATATTTTTACCATCAAAAGTAATGGGCGTATATCCAATTCCACTTACTGAAAATAAGTTGCTTGCGAGTATTGAAGGGGTAGACGGAGAGTGGAGAATTAAACCTGCTGAAGAAGTAAGAATAATGAAGGGTAATCAAGAAGTTGATAAACCTGTACTTAAAAGTGATTCTATTTTTGTTTTTTCTATTGAAGGGGCTTATTTATATTTAGTTGCGACACCTGCTTATTATGAAGATACTAATATTGTAAAAGCTAATAAGCAAGAAATTATTGTTGGTTCTGGTCCAAATTGTGATGTTTGCTTTAGAAATTCATATATTGGACCTGAAGAATTTAGACTTACTTTTAATCAAGAGGGTTATTGGAAAGTAACTACTGAAGGTAATAAAGTATATCTTAATAATAAACCTGTTGGAGATAGTAGAATTTATTCTGGTGATTATATCTTTTGCTTTGGATTAAAAATTATATGTTTAGGACAACAATTTATTATTACTGCTCCTGGAGGAATAAGTTTAAATAATAATTCATTTATTACTACTGCTGTATCTAATTTAGGTAATTTTATTTCTCCTAAGGGACAAGAAGATTTACCTTTATATGATAAAAAGTCTTATTTTTCAAAATCTCCAAGATTTATTTCTGAAAGAGAGGAAGAAGAAGTAAGAATAGATGAACCACCTCCAGAAGAGCAAAGAGAAGAGACACCTATATTATTAACTTTAGGACCACAACTTACAATGATGGTTATGTCTATCTTTTCTGTTTTAGATACTATTATTGGTTATGCTGAAGGAGAAGTAGATGGAATGAGGTTCTTTACTTCTATGATTACTGTTTTTGCTTTAGTATCTGGAACAGTAATGTGGCCATTTATTTTAAAATTCTATAAAAAGAAACAATTTAAGAAAGCTAAGATTAAACGTGTTATTAAGTATAAAAAGTATCTTGAAAAGAAAAAGACTGAGATAAGTAATATTAAAGTACAACAAAGAGAATTATTATATGAAGAATATCCTAACCTTGATGTTGTTAATGAGGTTATTTTAAAAAGAAAAAATGATTTATGGAAAAAGAATATTGATGATGAAGATTTCCTAAGAGTATGTTTAGGTAACGGTACTGTTAAGTCCAAGATTAAAGTTAGATATCCAGAAGATAAGTTTTCTGTTAATGATGAAGATGAATTAATGAAGTCATTAAAGACTGTTTTAGATGATTCTAAATATATTGATGCTTCTCCATATTCATTCTCATTGGTTGAAAATAATCTTACTGCTGTTGTAGGAGAAGAAGTTTATTGTGATAGATTAATTGATAATATCTTTTTACAAATAATGGCATATCATCCTTATTCTGATTTGAAATTTATTGTGTTTACAACACCTGAAAATGCAGAAAAATGGGAGTATTTAAAAGTATCTCCTCATAACTGGGATAATCAACATAATAATAGATATTTTGCTACTAATATAGAAGAATTTAATGAGATGAGTGCTGATATTGATTCTATATTTGATGCTAGAAGAGATGAAGCTGAATCTGAACAATTAGAAGATGATGGTAGAAAAGAAGATGGCACTGAGGAACCTTATAAGAAATATAAACCATACTTTATATTGTTTACTGATAGTATTGAGTCTATTAGAAGTACTTCATTAGTTAAAAAGATATTAAATTATAAGAGAAATCTTGGATTTACTTTATTAATTGAAAATGATAGATTAAGTACTTTACCTGATCAAACCCATACTTTTATTAGTGTTAATAAAGAGAAATCTGGTTTATTTACTAATAAGTTAAAACTTGATGATAAGAATGAATTTCAAGTTGATTTTACTACACCAATTAATATGTATAATGTTGCTTTAATATTAGCAAATACTCCTATTTTACTAGAAAAAGGAAAATATGAGTTACCTAAATCATTATCATTCCTTGAAATGTTTAATGTTGGTAGAGTAGAACAATTAAATAGTTTGGAAAGATGGAAATCTAATAATCCGGTTAATTCATTAAGTGTACCAATTGGTATTGATCAAAATGGTGAAGCTTTTAAGATGGATATACATGAAAAAGTATATGGTCCACATGGATTAGTAGCTGGTACTACTGGTTCGGGTAAATCAGAATGGATTGTTACTTATATTTTATCTTTAGCTGTTAACTTTAGTCCTGATGAAGTACAATTTGTACTTATCGACTATAAGGGTGGAGGTCTTGCCATGAGTTTTGAGAACCATGAGTTAGGTATTAAACTTCCACATCTTGCTGGTACAATTACAAACCTTGATAAATCTGCTATTAATAGATCTATTGCATCTATTGAATCAGAATTAAAAAGACGTCAATCTATATTTAATGATGCACGTGAGAAATTAAAAGAAGGTCAAATGGATATCTATAAGTATCAACAATATTATAGAAAAGGTGCTGTTGATATACCTCTAAGTCACTTACTTATTATTTGTGATGAGTTTGCTGAGTTAAAACAACAACAACCTGAATTTATGGAACAGTTAATTTCTACATCACGTATCGGACGTTCTTTAGGAGTTCACTTGATTCTAGCAACTCAAAAACCTTCTGGAGTTGTTAATGATCAAATCTGGTCAAACTCAAGATTTAAAGTTTGTTTAAGAGTTCAAGATAAGTCTGATTCAAATGAAATATTAAAGAAGCCTGATGCAGCTTATTTAAAACAAACTGGAGCTTTCTATTTGGAAGTAGGTAATGATGAATATTATAACTTAGGTCAATCTGCATGGGCAGGTGCTAAGTATTATCCTTCTGATATAGTTAAGCATACTGTTGATCAATCTGTTCAATATATTAATAATATTGGTAAAATAATTAATTATTTTGATAATGTTGAAGAGAAGAAGAATGAAGAGAGTGAAGGAGAAGAGTTACTTAATATAGTTAAATATATTAGTAATATTTCTCAAGAAGAAAAGTTTGTTAAACAACAATTATGGTTGCCTAACATTCCTGAAGATATTTATTTAACAGAAGTTAAGAAGAGATATGGTTTCCAACCTAAAAAGTTAGATTTTACTACTGTTATTGGTGAATATGATGAACCAAGAGAACAAAAACAAGATATTCTTACAGTTAATATAGCTGATGGTAATATTGCAATTGTTGGACAACCTGGATCAGGAAAAGAAATGTTGGTTTCTTCAATACTATTCTCTAGTATGACAGAACATACTCCTCAAGAGATAAATTATTATATTCTTGATTTTGGAGCTGAAACATTACGTAAATTTGCTAAATTCCCACATGTTGGAGAAGTTGTTTTCCAAGATGATATGGAACGAGTGGGTGGAGTTATTCAATTAGTAATGGATGAATTAAATAAACGTAAAGTATTATTCCAAGATTTCAATGGATCTTTAGAATACTATAATACTCATAGTGGTGAAGTATTACCAGTAATATGTTTAGTTATTAATGCATTTGATGTATTTGGAGAAGTCTTAGCTAAAGTAGTAGATAGTTTAAATGCTTTATTCAGGGATGCTCCAAGATATGGAATTATATTTATCTTAACTGCATCTGCTCAAAATACATTTAGACCAAGAGTATTACAATACTTTAATAGATTAATAGTATTAAATCTACAAGATGAGTCTCAATATAGAAACTTAACTAATTGTCGTAAGGGATTACTTCCAAGTAATTTATATGGAAGAGGAATTTGTAAAGTTACTAATGATGATGATTCTTATGCTGAATTCCAAACTGCTAAGATTACTACTCCTGAAAATGAATTAGCATATTTAAAGCAAGTAGCAGAGGTACTTAATAATAATTACACTACTAGAGCTAAGAAGATTGCTACTATACCTGATAATATTACTAGTGAAGATCTTGTTAAGTATATTACTACTATTAAAGATTTACCTATTGGATATAATTTCTATGAGAAAGATATTGCTAAACTTGATATTAGTGAAACAAAACTATATCCAATTATTACAAAAGATATGAAATCTAGTATGCCTTTCATATATGCACTTGCTAATTTATTAACTAAGATTCCTAACACAGTAGTTAGAGTAATCGATGTTCTTGGTGCATTTGAAAAACCAATTCTTGACATTAAATTATTCCAAGATGATTTAAGAGTTATATTTGCTGCTATAGATAAAGATGTTAAGTCTCGTACTGATACTCAACCTTTAGCAATTAATATTATTCTTGGAGCTGGTTCTATAAAAGGTAAATTAGATAAAGTTGGTCAAGAATTTGCTGATAGTATGTTTAATGGAATAGCTAATTGTAAACAAAATATATTCTTCTTAATAGATGATTATAAGAAGTTTAAGTTATTAAAACTACAACCTTGGTATAATACAATGGATACTACTAAAGGTATGTGGTTAGGTCCTGGAATTGAATCTCAATCCGTATTAGTTACAAATGACTTATCTGAAGAAGATAAGAAGTACAATTACGCTGGTATGGCTTACTTGATTAAGGATTCTACTTATACATTAATTAAGACTATGATGGATGGTGATGATTAATGGAATATAAAGTATTAGTTACTATTCTTGTTCCAGAGATAGAAAAAACTTATGAAGTATATTTACCAATTAATAGAGCGATAGGAGATGTATGTAGATTAATTAATAAAATGATTAATGAAGATACAAATGGGTTATATCCTATTAGTGATACTGTTGCTTTATGTAATAAATTTTCTTCTGAGGTTTATCCTTATGAAAAATTAATTAGAGATACAAATATAAGAAATGGATCTCAATTAGTTTTTTTCTAAAAATAAAATAGACATTTAATTTAAAATGTCTATTTTTTTATAATAATAATCATATGTATATGTTGTATTATTACTTGTTCTTGTTTCACTTCTTATGAAATTAGTATAATTCCATTTAGTATACATTATTTTATTTTTTATATTATTTGTGTCATATGATAGGGATATTTCTTTATATCCTTTTTCTTTTAAATCATTTTCTACATATTTATATAGTTTAGATAAGTATCCTTTTCCTTGATAATCTTCTATAGTTCTTATATCGCATAAGAATACTCTTATATTTGATATTAAATCTTCTGTATATTTAGATTCACTTAGAATACCTTTTTCTTTTATTATTACTGTTATATCACTTATTATTTGATTATTTATTTTAGCTATATATGTTATTCTATTACCATGTCTAGTTTCTCTTATTGCTTCATTTGCTGCTTGAAGATAATGAATATTCCCTTTATGATTTTTTATTTCATAATCCCATTTTTCTTTTAATTCATCTATGGTTGCTATTTTAAGAATTAAATTATCTTGAGTATCCATTTAGTTGTAATCCTATTGAGTTACAGTATGTTTCAAAGTATTCATTTAAATGTTCTATACTTACTTTGTATTCTTCTGGGACATCAAATGTTAATTTATCTATAAATGTATCTCTAACTTTAATAGCTTCTTCAGCAGACATATTTGGATTTAGATGATTTCCATAATACATATTTGCTATATAATCATATACTTTATGGAATTGTGCTTCATCTATTTCAAAGTCTTTGTTATGATAATCATTATATTGTAATTCAATTAGTCCTATGATTTCTACTGCATCATTATTTCCGTTGTATTCATTTAATTGTTGCTCAAAATAAGTTAGATTATGTTCAACAAAGTCTTGATATGTGTAGTTATCCATTTCATTAACCATTAATTCAACCATATTACTTTGGAATTGATATGCTACATCTTTTTCATTTGGATCATATGATCTTAGTGTAAGTAGGGAATTTAATGCTTCTCCTATAACTGTTCCATGTCCAGAATAAGATTGGAATCTTGCTTTTACTTGATTTTCACCAATATGTGTTACTAAACTTCTAATTGGATGACCCATTTCATGCATTATTACTTGATAATCCCAAGTACCTTGAACATAATCATATCCTTCTACTGTATAAATAGTATTTTCATCTTGTCTATATACGGCACATGCAGTTCCACTCATTGCTTTTAATTGCATATCCATTTCTGATAATTCTACTATTTTTAATGTTTGTAGATTATAATGCCATATTCTTAAATCCATATTTGGATATTGTTCTCTTAGATTGTTTGCTAATTTGATATATAAATTTTTGAATTTTTGTGACATATGAGGATTATTATTTATATCATTAATAATATCATTATATGTAATTTCTTCTCTTGAATAGCCCAATACATCATCTAATTCACTATTATCATATATTTTTATTAAGTTCCAACCATCTACTCTTGTATCTACTTTAAAGTTTTGGTTTTCTTGTTCTATATATCTATATAGTTCATCTATGGCTTTTTGAGCTTTATCATTATCTTGTTCTTCTATTTGTACTGTGTACGAAGAAGTATTAGAATAGTCACTTGTATGACTATGAAGGTCCATTGTAGGAGCCATAGAGTTCATTATAGATACAAACGAAAGGGATAAAGTTAATATTATACCTGCTATTATGATTTTTGGTGTTAGTTTTCTTTTTTTCTTCTTTCTATTATCTTCAATTAATAGTGGTTCTTCTTTATACTTAAATTCATTTATTAATCTTATATATTCATGTATATCTATATAACTTTCTGAACCATCTGGATGGATTTTTAAAAAGTAATATCTTTTTTCATCATCAATCATTACTTGATATTCTTGTCCCCTATATTTAAAATTTCCTATTACTGTGTATTCAATCATATAATCACCTATTATTATAATAGCATAATAATAGGTCCTTTTTTTAATTTTTTACTTGTTAAGTGTAAAGAATGGTCGTTTTACTTGATTAAAATAAAAAAAGTGTTGTATTATTAAATTAGTAAGGATAAGTTACTTACTATAGTATTCTTAGGATGGAGGATATTAATATGCAAGAAAGTATCGGATTAGTTGCTGATGAAGATGTTGAGTTAGCTATTAACGAAGAAGATTTATCTACTTTAGCTATGGATATTCTCACTATATCTGAAGATGTTACTGATATTTTTTCAAAGATTGATGCTAAAATGGATTCTCTAAAGAATTGTTATGAGTCTGATGAGTATTCTGCTCTTATGACAAAATATAGAGATTTTAAAAAGAATTATTCTATTGTAAAAGATAATATTGTTTCATATTCAGATGACCTTATTGCAGTTATTAATAAGGTTAGAACAGGTGATAGAACTATTGCGTTCTTAATTGATTCTATTACTGAGGATACAAAAGATAAAGCCAGTAAAATTGAAAATATGTAGGAGGTGATTTAATGGCTTTAGGTATCGAAGGTGCTACAATTGGATACGATCAAAGTAATATGGTTTCAACATTAAACCACGTTCATAACGATTGTGTTGTAACTGCAAAAAATGCACTACGTAATAATCTTGCTACTTTAAGAGACGAAGTTCATGCATGTTGGGTTGGACAATCTGCTAATAACTTTATGTCTAATATGGAGCATGATGTTGATGAAATTTGTAAAGGATTAGATGCAGCATATGAAGGACTTGTTGCTGAGTTCCAAAAGGTTCTTGCAGGACTAGCTGAAATCGATCAAGATTTAATTGAAAAGAGATAGGAGGAGAAATTAATGGGAATTCAAAGTATAATTGGTGACGTTAAGTCAACAGTAGGACAAAGAATTAGTTCATTCTTAGATGCTGCATGGGGAGCTGTTAGTGGATTGGCTAACAATATCGGATCTTTCGTTGCAAACATCTGGGATGGAGGATTTGCAGGAGTTAGTAACTTTGAGGCTTTAAAATCTGCAATCAATACATATGCTTCTAACGTTCAAGAAATCGTTGATACATATGATACTTCAGCTGATTTAGAGCAAACATTCAAAGGACAAGCTGGTACAGCTATGACTGAATTCATTACATCTACTAAATCATTATTAGATGCATATGTTAAATTAGTTGAAAAATGGAATACTGAACTTGATGATGCTTATGAAAAATATCAATCAGGAGATACTTCATTATCTGAAGCTGTTTCAAGTGATGCTGAAGATGTTGCATCAGCAGCTTCTAAAGTTGAAATCGGATAATATAATAAAAGGGTGGTGTAGTTATGGCTACAAAAGAGGAAGCTATTAATTCATATAGAAATGCTATTTCTAGATATAATGCTGTTAAAGCTAATCTTTCTAGTATTGTAAGTGAATTAACTTTATCTAAAGGTAGTTTAGATGACTTTTCTGGAACATTGAATGAATGTTATTCATTAGATGATAATGATAGTACACTATGTACAAATGTAAAGAATGTTAGAGAAGATATAACTACAACTGCTAATTTTATAAAAAATACGGTTATTCCAGCTGTGGATAGAGCTATTATTAAATGCCATAATAAAATAGCTGAGATAGGGGCTGATTAGATGAAGATAAATACTGAAGAAATGCGTAATCACGCGGCAGCTATCAACTCATTAGCAGCAGAATATCAAGGAAAGATTACCGAATTGTTTAATAAGTTTGTTAATTTACCTGATACTAAAGAATGGACAGGTGGAAGAGCAAAAGACTATGTAAATATGGTTTTACTTGATAAGAATGAGCTAATGAATGTTGGTGATGGAATTAAGTCCTTTTCTAAAGCAATTACAGAGAGTGCTAATATGATAGATACTACTGTAACAAAAGCTAAGCAAGGAGAAGAATAATGAGTAAATTAATTTATCCTAATGATGGTATTTCATCTAAAATTAAACCTATGGTTGAGGATTCATTATCACATTTATCTAGTGCACAAGAGTATTGTGCAATGACTGTTCCAAGTAATTTTGAATATTTAAATTACTTAAAAGGACTTTCAGGTAAGATTGGTGAATTTAGAAGTGAACTCTCAAATGTATATGGAAAAGCCGTTAATACAGACAATTTAGTTAATGCAGTTAAAGAGAATATCTCAGCTGCTAATGAAACTGTAGATACCAGTGTTATTGAACAAAGAGATAGGCTGGTTAAATAGTAATTTAAATAAAAGTACATTTTTATGTACTTTTTATTTTGCTTGTAAAAATATTATTTATATGTTATTATATTTGTGTTGTAAATGGAGGGATTAATTATATGGAAATAGCTTTATTAATCATTTCAATTCTATTAATTATAATTGTTTTATTACAAAGTAGTAAAGCTGATAATGGACCTCAAATTATTTCAGGTGGTTCTAGTGAGCTTTTTGCTAATAGAAAAGAAAGAGGATCAGAACTTGTTATTACAAGAATTACAGCTGTTTTAGGTTGTGCATTCTTCTTAATATGTTTAATATCTATGTTTATTTAGGACTTGGGTCCTTTTTATTTTGTAAAAGACTAGTTATATCTTTGTTTTTAATGTATAATTTAAGATAGAGGGTGATACTAATGAGAGATAATATTATTAACTTATTAAATAATTCTGATAAAGCTATAGATATTTATGAAATACAAGATGCTTTAGAGATTAAGACTGTTGAAGAGACTAAAGAATTAACTGATGAATTAAGAAAATTAGAAGATGAAGCTTTAATATATCGTTCTAATAAAAATAAATATATGATGCTTGATAAGAGTCATCTAAGAAAAGGGATCATGAGAGCTAATAAAAAAGGTTTTGGCTTTGTAGAAGTTGATAACTTAGAAGATGATATATATATTGATCAAGATAATATGAATGGTGCTATTCATGATGATGTAGTACTTGTAGAAATTACTAGTAAGATGAATCTTGATAAATTAGAAGGAAGAGTTCTTAAAATATTAGAAAGAAGAATTAAAAGATATATTGGTTTAATTAAATTTGATAAGAATGAAGTTGGACATATTACTTTAGATGATTCAAAGATTAAATTAGATATAGAGATTCCTAAAGATAAGAGTTTAAATGCCGTAGATGGACATAAAGTAGTCGTTGAGTTAGGAAAGAAAATTAAGGATGATAAATATGAGGGAGAAGTTGTTGAAATTATAGGTCATATTAATGATCCTGGAGTTGATATTTTATCTATAGTTTATAAATATAATATTAATGTTGATTTTCCTGAAGATGTAAAAAGAGAAGTTTCTGAAATACCTATGGAAGTACTTGAAAAGGATTTAAAAGGTAGAAGAGATTTAAGAGAAGAAATGATTTTTACTATTGATGGAGATGATACTAAAGATATAGATGATGCTATTTCAGTAAAGAGATTACATAATGGTCATTATGAGTTAGGTGTACATATTGCTGATGTTAGTTATTATGTAAAAGAAGGAAGTCCTCTTGATAATGAAGCTATGGATAGAGGAACAAGTGTTTATTTAGTAGATAGAGTTATACCTATGCTTCCACATGAGTTATCTAATGGTATTTGTTCATTAAATCCTAACGTAGATAGATTAGCAATATCATGTGTTATGGAATTTGATGGTAATGGTAAACAATTAAATTATGAGATATTTCCAAGTATTATAAAATCTAGAATACAAATGACTTATAAGAAGGTAAATAGTATTTTAGAGAAGAATATTGTTCCTGAAGGATATGAAGAATATGCTGATACATTAAGATTAATGGAAGAATTAGCTCAAATACTTAGAAAAGCAAAAGTACAAAGAGGTTATATTGATTTTGGTGTAGATGAAGCTAAAATCTTAGTTGATGAGAATTGTGTTCCTACTGAGATTGTTTTAAGAGATAGAGGTTTAGGTGAAAACTTAATAGAGGACTTTATGATTGCTGCTAATGAATGTGTAGCATCTCATATATATTTTATGAATTTACCATTTATTTATCGTATTCATGAATATCCAAAAGAGGAGAGAATTAGAAGTTTCTTAGGATTTGTTAGTAGTTTAGGATATCAAGTTAATGGTAATATTAAAGATGTAAAACCTACTACTATGCAAAAGATACTTGCCCAATTAGAGGATAAACCAGAATATAAGATTTTATCTAGTTTATTACTTAGAAGTATGCAGAAGGCTGTATATAAACCTGAAAACTTAGGACATTATGGTTTAGCAAGTTCTTGTTATACACATTTTACTTCTCCAATTAGAAGATATCCTGATACAACAGTACATAGATTACTTAGAACATATTTATTTGATGGAAGAATTGATATGCAAACAATAAGAAAATGGGAAGAGAAACTTGTATATGTTGCAGAACATTCTTCTGAAAGAGAAAGAGCATCAGTTGACTGTGAAAGAGAAGTTGAAGATATGAAGATGGCTGAATATATGGAAAAACATATAGGAGAACATTTTATTGGTATGATTTCTTCAGTAACAAGTTTTGGTATGTTCGTTGAATTAGATAATTTAATAGAAGGTTTAGTTGCTTTTAGAGATATGGATGATTTCTATCATTTTGATGAAGAGAGAATGACCTTGACTGGTGAGAAAAATCATGTAAAATATTCAATAGGTGACAGAGTAGAAGTAAAAGTATTAAGAGCTTCTAAAGAAGAAAAGACTATTGATTTTCAAGTTATTAAGAAGGTAGAGTGTTAATATGAGAAAGAGAAAAGTAAAAAGAAAACTTAAAAAAGGTGGAAAAATATTAGTATTAATTTTATTGCTTGTAGTTATTGGAGTTTCTGCTTATTTTGTAGCTTCTAAAAATTACTTTTCCAAAAAGAAAGAGGAACCTAAAAAAGTTGTGGAACCTAAAAAAGAAGAAAAGAAAGCGGTTGACTATGAAGCAAAGGTTTTCATGGTAGGAGATTCTTTAATACATTGGGGAGTATATAATGATGCTAAGCAAGCTGATGGTTCATATGATTTTAAACCAATGCTTCAATATGTAAAACCAATTGTATCTCAATATGATCTTGCTTATTATAACCAAGAAACTATTTTAGGTGGAACTGCAATGGGATTATCTAGTTATCCAAGATTTAATTCTCCACAAGAAGTAGGAGATGCCTTTATAGATGCTGGATTTAATATGGTTTCACTAGCAACTAATCATACAATGGATAAGGGAGAGCAAGGAGTATTAAACTCTGTTGCTTATTGGAAGTCTCATCCTGATGTAGCTTATTCTGGACAATGGAATAGTTATGAAGATAGAGCAGCTGGTGTTTCTAAAATATATGAAGTAAATAATATTAAGTATGCTTTTATTTCTTATACAATATGGACTAATGGATTAGAAACTCCTTATGGTAAAGATTATTTAAATAATGTATATAGTCCTGAAAAAGCAACTGCTGATATTTCTGCTATTAGAGATAAAGTTGATTTTGTTATAGTTGCAATGCATTGGGGAACTGAGTATTCATTTAAAACAGATTATAAACAAGATGAAATTGCAGCACATTTGTCAAATTTAGGTGTTGATTTAATAATAGGAGCACATCCACATGTTATTCAAACTGTAGAATATCTAAATGAAGGTAGAACATTTGTAATTTATTCTTTAGGTAATTTCTTAAGTGATCAATTAGATGTTGATAACTATACTGGACTTGCTATGGAAGTAACTTTAAAGAAACATGTAGATGTTGATGATACTGTTACTAATAGTGTTGTTGATCCTAAAGCAGAATTATTCTATACTGTAACTAAATTCTATAATGGATATAGTCATGAGTTTAGAATTATTCCATATCCTAAGTTAGATGATAGTCAATTACCAAATCATTGGAATTTATATGAAAAATATAAAGCTGTTGTTAATGAATGTTATCCAAATCTTACATGGGGACTTACTTACGAATAGGGTGATGTTATGGAAATTTTAAATAAAAGAGCAAGATTTGATTATTTTATAGAAGAAGAATATGAAGCGGGTATTGTTCTTACTGGTACTGAAATTAAATCTGTACGTAATGGACACTGTAATATTAAAGATTGTTATGGAATTGTTAAAAATAATGAAGTCTTTCTTTTAAATATGTTTATTGGACAATATAAAGAGGGTAATATATTTAATCATGAAGAAACTAGAAGTAGAAAATTACTTTTACATAAAAAAGAAATTAAAAAGATAGCAAACGCTATTGAATTAAATGGATTAACTTTAGTCCCTCTTAAATTATATTTTAAAGATAGTAAATTAAAAGTACTGTTAGGAGTTTGTAAAGGTAAAAAGACTTTTGATAAGAGAGAATCTATTAAAGAAAGAGATATTAAAAGAGAAGTTGAAAAGAATTTAAAGAGATTTTAAATTCTTTTCATTATGATTAGTGTTTTATTTATACAAAAAAATTAATTTAAGTTATTTTCATATTCTACTTTATTAACAATTAAAAATATGATATAATGTGTACATATGGGGATGATTTGGTTTCGACGGGAATAGCCAGAGCATGGACTGCAGGTCGAGTGACTACGTAATAGTCAAAAAGCAATAAATGCAAACAAATTAAAAAATGCTGTAGCAAACTTCTTTGGTGGACGCCAAGCTGTTGCTTACGCTCTTTAATAATAAGAATAGAGCCAGCTCTTCTACTTAACTTTTACCCAGAAGTTATTTAGAGGATCATTTTAATGGGTTATAGCTATCTTTTGTCTAGAAGATAGAAAGAATTCATAGACTGGTATATTATCTTTGTCGTTAACTACTTGGATAGTATATAAGATTATTTAGTTAACTATGTCTGTAGACGTTTATGTAGCTTTATTTTCGGACAGGAGTTCGATTCTCCTCATCTCCACCATAAGAGTTTCACTTGAACTATCTAGATAGTCTAGAAAGTCAAGTTTTATATAGGAAGATCACTGATTCAAAAAAGTGATTTTTTTGTTTAATTTAAATTTTGTGATGAAATGAGTAAGTGATATATAAAGTAAAAACAACTTATAAAAACAAATCAAAAAAAAGTATATAAACGAATCAGAAATTAAACATAAATTAATTGGAAATAAAATAGAATAAATAAGTTAATAATTTATGGTATGATAAAAGAGACAAAGGAGGTTTAAATGAAAGCAATTTTTAAAAGTGCGGTACATATTATATTAATTAATGATAATAAAATTTTATTACAAAAAAGAAAAGGATCTAAATTATGGCCAGGTTATTATGCATTACCTGCTGGACATATAGATGAAGGAGAAACTCAATATGATGCTTTGGTTAGAGAAGCAAAAGAAGAATTGGGAATTGAAATAAATCTTAATGATATAATTAATAACTATGTTGTTTTAAGGAGAAATTTTTTTGAAATAGATGGAAAAATACTAGAACCATATATTGACTATTATTTTGAAATAAAAAAATACAATGGAGTTCCAAAAATAATTGAAGAAGATAAATGTGATGAATTGCTTTGGGCTGATGTAAATAATTTGCCAGAGCCCTTTATTAATTATGAGGGTGTGTTCTTAGAAGATAAAACTATTACAACATATGACTGTTTAACAGATGGAGCATATGTAAAAAAATTAATTAAGTAATTTATGGAGTAAAAAATGCTCCTTTTTTATTGGCGTAGTGATAAAAAGTACTGATGGAAATGAAATGGAAATTAATCGGTAATTGAACAGGTAGTTAGTGATGGGAGTGATTTTTCTAAAAAAACAACATAGAATATTTTGAGAGGAAAAAATAAAAAATGAATTTTTGAAAATTTACAAACCCTTAAAAAACCTAGTAAAAAACTTTTTTAATTCAAAATTTTACCGGAAATCAATCAGTAGTGAGTCAGGTAGTGAGCCAGAAATTATTCGAAAATTAATCGGGAATCACTCGAATAGCGATTTTTGGTATAGGAGCTTCAAAAGACTTGTGATATACTGAATATGTCAACGAGGGACAGTTCATATAAAGTACGAGTATCGCACCATATTGACGTTTAAAGAACCGAATTTGGTTCTTTTTTTTGATTTTTATAATATAATGAAGATAGAGGTGATTATATGAAATTAATGAATAAGGTTGCTATTATAACTGGTGGAGCAATGGGTAATGGTTTAGGTATTGTAAAGGTATTTTTAAAGTATGGAGCAAAAGTAGTTATATTTGATTATTCTGATAATATTGAAAATACTTTAATGGAGTTAAATAATCCTGATGTTATTGGTTATAAGGTCGATATTAGAGATAAAGAAAGAATAAATGAATGTGTAAAAGATGTTGTTAATCAATATGAACATATAGATGTACTTGTAAATAACGCAGGTGTATGTAAATTAGTTACTTTTGAAGAAATGACTGATGAAGAAAGAGATTTCCATTTTGATATTAATATTATTGGTACATGGAATGTTACTAAAGCATGTTTACCATATATGAAAAATAGAAAGGGATCTATTATTAACCTTTCTAGTGTTACTGGTCCAATGGTTGCTGATAGTGGAGAGGTTGCTTATGCAACTACTAAGTCTGCTTTACAAGGATTTACTAAGAGTTTGGCTGCTGAATTAGTTCCTTATGGAATTAGAGTAAATTGTATTATGCCTGGTTATATTCGTACTCCGATGGTTGATAATATGGCTAAAATATCTGCTCCAGATAATCCACAATCTGTTATTGATGGAATTGAAGTTGCTATTCCAATGAAGAGAATGGGAACTATTGAAGAGTTAGGAGAACTTGCAGCTTTCTTAGCAAGTGATGAATCAAGTTATATTACTGCTCAAGGTATTGTTATTGATGGAGGAAGTACTTTACCAGAGACAATGACTATGGGTGTTTAAAAAGACTTTTAAGTCTTTTTTTATATGATAATTTATAATAACAAGTGGAACACAATAGAATTTCAAATAGAAAAGTTTCTACAATTTCAAGAATATTAAAAAGAAATTCTTATAAAATATCAATCAATTATTCAGTAACTAGATATTAACCAAGTGTTGCTAATAATAAATACGTAGAAAGAAGAGATAATTGTTATAGACTTATCAAAGCAGCTTATACATCATTGAAATATATAAAAAGCAAAATAGAATTACATTGGTCACTAGATCAAATAACAAATAGTAATGATGAAAATAAACCAAATCCTTTCCATCATTATCCACAATTTATAGAGGGATTCATCTTAGTTATTGAATATTTAAGAAGAAAAGGAACCTTTAAGAGACCAGCAGAAACAAGAGGAAGATTTAATTTATGAAAAACAATAAAGAAAAAGCCAAAAGAAGTAGTTAAAATAATAACATGTGATTGTTTAAAAGAATTTGCTGGTTGGAAAAGAATTGAAGAAAAATTACAAACTAACATGTATTTTGCTGATTCATATTGTGCATGGCAAAAAGGAACAAACGAAAATTCAAATGGACTATTACGAGAATTTTATCTAAAACAAATGGATTTATCACTTGCAAATGAAAAAGAAGTTCAAGATGTTCTTCAACTTCTCAATAATAGACCAAGAATGTATTAATTATAAAACGCCACAAGAATTATTTAATGACTATTTAAATGAATGTTGCACTTGTTATTATAAATTATCATATAAAAAAAAGAGATATTACTATCTCTTTTTGTTTTATGCATAAATTATCACTTATACTATGTATTTTATCACGATTTGCATTTTTATTTATATTATAATAGAATATTGAATTACCTGCCCTGTCAAATTTTGACAAATAAGGGCTTGGTATGGTATAATATACTGCATTCGTGGGAGGAAATTTTATGAAATCAACTGATGGGTCGTCGAAGCTAAGAATAAAGAGATTCTCAGGGTTGATGATGTTATCATTTATTATGCTAGTTAGCTGCTATGTATATCATAATTACTATACTTATCAAAGCATAAAAGTTGTAGTTAAAGATACTCCTTCTGTAGAATACGGAAGTGCGAATTACAACGTAAAAGAATTTATTGAAGAGGTTGAAGGTAATATTATATCTGTTATACAAGATATAGATGTTAATAAAATTGGTGAACAAGAAGTCATACTTGAAGTACAAAAGGATAATGTAGTAAAAGAAGTTCCTATTGTTATTACTGTAGTAGATTCTGTTGCACCTGTAATTAAAGTAAAAGAAGAAAAGGTGACTATTACTCAGGGTGATAATTATAATCCTGAAGAAAATATAGAATCAGTATTGGATGAAATTGATGGAGATATTAATATTTCTAGTGAAGAAATAAAGGAAGATTCTGTTAATTATTATAGTATTAATTACAATGAAGATATTAATAGTGTAGGTAATCATGAAATTTCTGTTAATGCTGTTGATAAATCTGGAAACAGTTCTACTTTTACATTTACATTAGAAGTTGTTCAACCAACTCCACAATATATTTATGGTATTAATTATAATGTTCCAGCAAATCCTGTTGGTAATGATGTTGTATCAATTGCTTATTCATTACTTGGAATGCCATATATTAGTGGATCTAATGGTCCTTATGGATTTGACTGTAGTGGTTTTGTTCAATATGTATATTCATGTGTGGGTAAATATGTAAGTAGAAGTTCATATACTCAAATATATGATGGTGTTGGTGTTAGTTATGCTGATGCACAACCTGGAGATATATTAAGTTGGGGATATGGATATGGTAATGTTACTCACTCTGCATTATATGTAGGAAATGGTATGATGATTCATGCAGCTAACTCTGGTACTGGAGTTGTGTTAGATAATGTTGATTACTGGATAAATGGATCTGGTACATCATTACTTTCAGTACGTAGAATACAATAGAGCAAATTTGCTCTATTTTTTTGTATTTTTTTAATTTTTATGATTTAATAATAATTGTGGGGGTGCTTTATGAGAGAATATGTTGAATATGTTTTAAAAAAATCAAAAAAGCCATTATCTATAGAAAAGATATTTGAAAAAATTGAGATTCTTGCTGAATATGTAACTGAATTATCTAATGATCAGAAAGCGGAGATAATTGAAATACTTGAAAGCGGTTGTAAAGAGTTTAATTTTTATAAGACGCCAAATGGTAATTATACTTTATTTTCTAAGACTAGTTTTGTAGTGGGTAGATTCCATGGAAATAGAGATGGTGGAGGAAATGTTTTTGTAACAAGAAGTTATACTGATAAAGATGGTAAGCTTATTGTTAAAAATGAAGAGTTTAAAGTTACTACTGAAAATAATAAATGTGCTATAAATGATGATATAGTTTTAGCTGATTGTCCGAGTAAGGGACCTGCTAAGATTATTGAAGTACTTGAAAGAAAATTAGATTATGTTCCTGGAGAAGTTTATAGAGAAGGAACACAATACTATTTAAAACCTGCTGATAAAAAGAAGAATAATATTGTTATTAGTTTAGGTACTAATGCTATTGAAGGGGCTAAAGTTGCAGTTGCTTTAGTTGATCAAACTGCTCCTAACTATTATATTGGAGAAGTTGTTAGAACTTTTGGTCATAAAGATGATCCTGATGAGGATATTTATTGGGAAGCTTTTAAAGCAGGAATTTATACTGAATTTACTGAAGAATCAATGAAACAATTAGAATATATTCAAGATGAAGTTCGCCCTGTTGATAAAATTGGTAGAGAAGATTTAACTGATGAAGAGATATTTACTATTGATGGTATCGATACAAAAGATATGGATGATGCCATTGGATTAAAAGTAAATTCTAAAGGTAATTATGAATTAAATGTAAGTATTACTGATATTGCAACATTAATACCAGAGGGATCTCCTCTAGATAAAGATGCTTTTAGAAAATGTAATAGTTATTATTTAGGCGGAAAAGTATTTCCTATGTTTCCACATAAAATATCTAATGGTATTGGATCTTTAAATGAGGGAGTAGAAAGACTTACTATTTCTGTTAAGATGGAGTTTTCTCCTGATGGTAAAATTATTAATTATAATATAGTTCCATCTGTTATTAAATCTAGAAAAAAGATGAACTATGATAAGGTTAACGAAATATTAAAGACAGGTAATGTTGATCCTGATTATGCTCCTTATGCTAATACATTACGTAATATGAATAAACTTGCTCTTGCATTAAGAAAAAAGAGAATTCTTAATGGAGCAACTGAATTTAATAGACCAGAACCAAAACTTAAATATGATGAAGACGGTGATGTTTCAGCTTTAGGAGTTAGAACTCAAGATGTAGCTGAAAACTTAATTGAAGAGTTCATGCTTGCAGCTAATGAATGTGTAGATAAGGAATTATCTAGAAGAGGACTTCCTTGTGTACATAGAGTTCATGCTTCTCCTAATGAAGAGAAGATTCAAGGATTCTTGAATTTATTAGAAGCTGTTAATTTACCATTTACTAAATATGATGCTGAAGAACTTGCAGGTAATAAAAAAGCATTCCAAGAATTAATTCAACATATTTCAGGACATGGAACACTATCTAATTTCTTAACAGTTAAAGCTATTTCTTGTATGTCTAGGGCTAAATATAGTACTGATAATATTGGACACTATGGATTATCTAAAGAGTACTATTGTCATTTTACTTCTCCTGTTAGAAGATATGCAGATTTAACTGTTCAAAGAATTTTATGGGATTGTGTATTTAATAAGAATCCAAAAGAAGTTACTAAGAATGTATTTAAATGGAAAAAGAAATTACCGGATATTTGTGCACAAACTTCTCATTTTGAAAG
Organism: uncultured Caryophanales bacterium; assembly: GCA_945228905.1. Taxonomy (GTDB): domain Bacteria; phylum Bacillota_I; class Bacilli_A; order RF39; family UBA660; genus UBA3789. The sequence continues at coordinate 41,182 of CALYOH010000002.1, read as the reverse complement.
AGTTGCTAATGACTGCGAAGAGGAAGTATTTAAAATGGAAAGTGCTGGATATATGGAACATGAAATTGGAACTGAATTTGAAGGAACTGTTGTTGGTGTATCTAATAGTGGTTTATCAATAGAATTAGATGATTATCTTGTAGAAGGTTATGTTAGTGTAAGAGATCTTAAAGGTGATTATACTCATTCACAAGATTCTTATTCTCTTGTATCTTTAGATGGACAACCAAATTATTATATTGGTGATAAATTAAAATTAAAGGTATCTAATGCTTCTAAGAAAGCTCATACTATTAATTTTGAGGTAGTAGAAAAAGTTAAAGAGAATAAAACTAGAGATGCTGATTCAATAAATAGAGATGTAAAAATATATTCTAAATCAAAAAGAGCTAAAAGAAGAAAATAAGCTCTTTTTTTGTTTTATAAGTTGATAAATTAATTATAAAATGGTATCATTAGTATAGGTATGGGTTGGTTAGAGAGTCAGTTATTAAAGAGAACTTGGGAGATGATGTGATGTTAATAACTTGGAATGATATATTAACTGTACTTAGAAAGATAGTAGATATCTCATTAGTATGGTTTATTTTTTACTTTATAATTAAGAATATTAGAAATAATGTTAAATTATCACTTATTTTTAAAGGATTATTAATAATAATAGTTCTTAAAATAATTAGTGATTTTGCTCATTTTGTTACTGTAGGATATTTACTTGATTATATTATTCAATGGGGACCTATTGCTTTAATAGTTATATTTCAACCAGAAATTAGAACTATACTTGAACAATTGGGTAGAAATCAATTGTTAGGTCGACATAAAGTTCTTACTGTTGATGAAAGAGAACATATGGTTTATGAGTTAATTAATGCAATTGATTATTTAAGAAAAGAAAGAATTGGAGCTTTAATAGTAATTGAAAGAGATATAAGTTTAGGTAATTACATTGATAAAGCTAAGAAATTATATGCTGATTTATCAAGTGATTTACTAATTGCTATATTCTATGAAGGTAATCCATTACATGATGGTGGAGTTATTATTCAAGGAGATAGAATTACTTGTGCTGGAGCTGTTTTCCCTACAAGTAGTAGTCCTAAACTAAATAGACGTTTAGGTACTAGACATAGAGCCGCTTTAGGTCTTGCTGAAGAGACTGATGCTATATGTATAGTTGTTTCAGAAGAGACTGGAAGAGTTTCAATTGCTTTAAAAGGAGAAATGCTATATAACCTAACACTTGATGATGTTAGAATGCTATTAATAGATGAGTTAAAACCTAAACAAGATGTTGATACAGATGATGATGAAGATGAAGAAGTAGTTGAGGAAGAGATATATGAAAAAGATAGGTAGAGGATCAGGAAGAATTTTTAGAAGAATAGGATTATTCTTTGATAAGTTTTTAATAACTCCAATAACTAAACTTATTCTTAAGGTATCTGATTTAGCTAAGAATTCAATGAAAAATCTAGATAGATTATCTAGTAAAAAATCAACATTATTAATAGTAAGTTTACTTTTAGCATTTCTAGTGTTTATATTTATTGATAGATCATCTTCAGTAATGATAGATCAATATGCAGAAATATTATATGATCAACCTGTTACTGCAGTATTTAATGAAGAATTATATGTGGTAGAAGGATTACCTGAAAAGGTTGATATTACACTAATTGGTCAAAGAAGACATATCTTTTTGGCTAAACAGTCTCCTTCTAAAGGAGTATCTGTTGATTTAACTGGATTAAAACCAGGAACTCATAAAGTAACATTAAAATATAATCAAAGATTAAAATCATTAGATTATAAATTAGACCCTTCTCAAGTTAATGTAACTATTTATGAGAAGGTTAGTGAAAATAGAAGTTTAACATATGACTTATTACATCAAGATAAATTAGATACTAAGTTATATATTAGTAATGTAGAACTTGATAGAAGTGATGTTATTGTTAAGGGTGCACAATATAAATTAGATAAAGTTGCATCTGTTAAAGCATTATTAGATGTTAATACAATACCTACACCTAAAGCTGGAGATAATCCTGTTAAAGATATTCCATTGGTTGCTTATGATAATGATGGAAATATTGTTGATGTAGAAATAGTACCAAAAGTTGTTTCTGCTAATGTTAAGATTACTTCTCCAAGTAAGGAAATACCAGTAAGAGTTGTTCCTACAGGTAAGATGGCTGATGGTAAATCTATTAAGTCTATAGAAACAAGTATATCTAAGATTACTGTATATGGTGATCAAGCAGCAGTTGATGATATTGAACAATTAGATGTAGAAATTGATGTTAAAGGATTAGATAAGAATAAAGAATTTAATATTACTCTTTCTAAACCAAGAGGTATAACTGAATTAAGTAGTAAGACTATGACTATTAAAGTAGTAGTTGATAATTCTTCTTATAAAGAATTTAATAATATTTCAGTTACTACTAGAAACTTAGATAGTCAATATAAGGTTCAAGCTAAGACTGATGAAGATAGACAAGTTACAGTTGCAGTAAAGGGAAGTAGTGAATCATTAGATAATCTTAAAGAGAGTGATATTACTGCTTATATTGATCTTAAGAATTATGGAGAAGGTACTCATGAAGTTCCTGTACAAGTAACTGGAACTGACTTGAAATTATCTTATGAATCTAAGATTAAGAAGGTTACTGTTGTAATTACTAAGAAATAAGAGAACTAAAGTTCTCTTTTTTTTGTTTTATTTAATAGAAATGTGTTATAATATTTCTCAGGTGATATTATGTCAAAAGGTAAGAGAGGACAAAATGGTAGTAAAAGTAGAAAAGAAAGATTAAAAAAAGAAAGAGAAAAGATTGAAGAAGTAGGAGTTAATTTTACTGAAGGTGTTTGGAGTAAAGTGTTTGTTGCTATAGGAGTAGTTGTATTTATACTTGCATTTTATTTATTAACTTTATATTTAACTAGTAAAGGAGATACAAGTACTAATAATACAGTTACAGAAGAAGCAGTATTCTCATTTGACAAGATTATTGCTGGTAGAAGTTTTTCTATTAGTGATGGAGAATATTTAGTTGTTTATTATGATGCAGGTGAAGATACTACTTTAGAAGATGCTATTCATACTTATAGAAATGCTGATAAACTTGATTTATATGTAGTAGATATGGGAGATCCTCTAAATACTATGTATGTATCAGAAGAGTCTAATAAAAATCCTACTAAAGCTTCAGAACTTAAGATATCTGGACCAACTCTTATTAAATTTAATGGTAATAATGTAGAAGAATATATTGAAGGTACTGATAATATTAATGATTATTTAAATTAATAAAAGACATTTAAATGTCTTTTTTTATGTTATAATTAAATGGTACAGGAGTGGTTTATATGAGTAAGATAAAAAATAGAGAGAAGAAGAAATCTATTAAGAAGTTTATTGATAAGAATATTAAAGATTTTGAAATAGATTTAGATAGTGATTCTAAGTTCTCTATATTTGAAATTATAATTATTATATTTATATCTATAATATTTGGAATTATTATTGGATATATTATTACTTATACTAAGAGTAATAATATTGAGAATGATCCTAATCTTACTGAAATTATTTCTACATATAATACTCTTAAGAATAATTATTATAAAGATATTGATGATAATAAACTTAGTAATGCCGCTATTAGAGCAATGATATCTTCTTTAGATGATCCATATACTAATTATTTAGATGAAGGCTCTACTTCAGCATTTAATGAGTCTATAGATGGTTTTTATGTTGGTATAGGAATAACTGTTAGTTATGAAGATGATAAATGTACTATTATTCTTGTTAATGATAAGGGCCCTGCTGCTAAAGCCGGATTAAAAGTAAATGATGTTATTATAGGAGTAGATGGTAAAGAAATTAATAAAGAGAATATGTATCAATTAACTGATTTAATTAAAGGAGAAGTTGGTACTAAAGTTAAAGTAAAAGTACTTAGAAAAGATAAAGAGAAGACTTATACTGTTACTCGTGAAGAAATTGATATTGAAAGTGTAATTAGTAAATACTATGAAATAGAAAATGATAAAGTTGGTTATATTAGGATTACTAATTTTGCTGCTAATACTTATGGTCAATTTAAATCTAATTTAGAAAGTTTAGAAAAGAAAGATATTAATAAATTAGTTATTGATGTTAGAAGTAATCCTGGAGGACATTTAGCTCAAACTAATAAGATTTTAAGTTTATTCTTTGATAAGAAGACTGTTTTATATAAGATTAAGAATAATTCTGGTACTACTAAAATATATTCTTCTACAAAAGAGAGTAGAAAATATCCTATAGCAGTTATTATAAATGGAGGTAGTGCTTCTGCTTCTGAAATATTAGCTTCATGTTTTAAAGATAATTATAAAAATACTATTATAGTTGGTACTAATTCTTATGGAAAAGGTAGTGTTCAAAAGTCTCAGACATTTAGTTCTGGTATTAGTATTAAATATACTACTGAACAATGGTTAACTTCTAAAGGTAAATCTATAGAAGGAAAAGGTATTAAACCTGATTATGAAGTACAATTAAATGAGGAATATTATACTACTCCTACATTTGAAAATGATAATCAATTACAATTAGCAATTTCAAAATTAAAATAAGAGTCTATTTAGACTCTTTTTCTATGCAATTTATTACTAATTGATAATTATCTTTATTAGGACTACAAGTAGTTAATATTAATTGATTTTTATTCTCTTTATTAATATTAATATATCCATTTTTCTTTTCTTCCCAATAATCTTTTACTATATATGTATATGTTTTATTATTTATATTTAGTACTATTTCATCATTAATATTTAATTCATCTAATTCTTCGAAATATGCTATATCACCAATACCTGAATGAGCTGCTAAAAAAACTATACTATTATTTTTATCTGGTAATATTGATTCTTTTAATATAGTAACATTATGTTCTATATTATTTTCTTTACTATTAGTATTATATAATTTCTCTTTTAGATTAATTTTATCTATTTTTAAATAACCTATACTTTGATCATTATTATTTATATATATTGGTTTATCTATAGATAATATTTCTTTTTTATTATCTATTTTTATTATTGATAAATTTAATAATATAGTTATTATTACTACTAATACAATTAACAGTTTCTTTAACATATTTGTAATAATAATCTAATTAAATATATCCATATACTAATATGTGTATCTGGTACTGGTATTCTATAGTCTTTTAATTCTATTGTTTCATCTTCATTATTTGTTACTTTGATGATAAATGGTTCTACTTTTTGATAACCATTAGTAGAATTTAATTGAACTAGTTTATATTCACCATATGGTAGATTAATAGTAACTTCTCCATTTTCATCTGTGGAAATAGTTTTTATTAATTCATTTTTACTATTATATAATTCAAAATCTATATTTTTTTCATTATTCATTTTATTATTATCTCCATATAGTTTCTTAATAGTAATATTCTTTTTTATTACTTTGTTTTCTAATGTTAATTCTACTTTAGTATTATTTTCATCTAATACTATTTTATATGTTTCATTATCTAGATTATATCCTGTACCGGGAGTTTTTTCTTTTATATAGTATGTTCCTAAATCTAGATCTTTTATATCAGATATATTTTTTATAATAGTTAGGTCTTTAATTTCATTCATATTACTATCATATAGAGTGTAGATTGCTCCATCTAGAGAGGCATCTCCTGATGGAATAATACTTTGTGTATCTGAATCTATTTTATTAATATTAATTTCTGTTTTTATTATTTTAATATTAAATGTAGATTTAATTGGATCTAAATCTCCTGATTCCATTATATTTTGACTATTATTAGATTGATAGAAGATAGTTGGTCTATTATAATTTACTTCATTTCTTTCTAATGTAAATGTATAATTACCTTCTTTTAAGTCATCTATTACTACATTTGTTCCTTCTATTTTTACTCTTTCATCATTTGATTTATAGTTAGTTACTATATCTCCTGCGGGGATAGATATATTTTCTCCTTCTTTAAATATATAAGTTTTATTATTTGTATTTGGTAGAGTATTATAATTATCTACTAAGTTATTAATTTCATTTATTTCATTTTGATAAATATTTACTCTATTACCATTTAATTTATCAGTAAAGTATGTTTCTCCATTAACTGTATCCGCAACTTGCCAAATCATCATTTGAGTTACTGCATACCAATAATCATCTGTATGATTCTTATAATAGAATCCAAAGTGAGCTATTTTAGATATTCTATCTTTTTGTTCATTAGTTAAATTGTTTGGAGTAATTGTTGATTCATAAGATGCATCTTCATTAAAGAATGTGAATGGTTCAATACAATAAGCAAACATATGAGTATCAGACTTTCTAAAGAATCTAGCTGTTTGATAATAAATAGTATTGTTAGAGTACATATATTTACTTTCATAAATACCTCTTATATACTCTGCTTCAAAGAATGATGTGGTTTCTGCATGTACATTTAATACACTAAATAGTACTGTACATAATAGTGTTATTAAGAAAAATTTTCTTTTTATAATAATCCCTCCTTTTTTCTTAATGGTTCAGATACTAACACTATCCTTTATAGAAAACAAATCGTACTTTTTAATAATTATGTGATTTTTTAAGATGAAATAATTACTTTACTATAACGATTTTTTATATTCCTAGATCTTTTTGTATTTTAAATAAAAAGTTTTCTATTTATGATATAATAAACGGGAGGTGATTAGATGACTGATATAGAAATTTCAAGAAAGAGTAAGAAGAAAAATATAGTTGATGTAGCGAAGAGTATTGGTATTAAAAAAGAAGACTTAATGTTATATGGAGATTACAAGGCTAAGATTAAAAAAATTAATACTAAAAAGAGTAATTCTAAACTTATACTTGTTACTGCGATTAGTCCAACTCCAATGGGAGAAGGTAAGACTACTGTAAGTATTGGTTTAGGAGATGCATTAAAAAAGCTAGGAAAGAAAACTATTATATCTTTAAGAGAACCATCTATGGGACCTGTATTTGGTATGAAGGGTGGAGCAACTGGTGGAGGATATAGTCAAGTTGTTCCTATGGAAGATATTAATCTTCATTTTACTGGTGACTTTCATGCAATTACTTCTGCTAATAATTTAATTAGTGCTGCTATAGATAATCATATTTATTTTGGAAATAGTTTAGATATTCAAAATGTATTATTTAAGAGATGTTTAGATGTTAATGATAGAGTTCTTAGAGATGTTGATTTAGGTACAAGACATGATTCATTTACTATTACTTCTGCTAGTGAAATAATGGCTTTATTCTGTTTAGCTGATTCATTAGAAGATTTAAGAAAAAGATTGGGTAACATTATTGTTGGAACTAATAGTAAGAATCAATATATTTATGTTAGAGATTTGAATATAGAAGGTAGTTTAGTTGCTTTATTAAAAGATGCTATATTACCAAACATAGTTCAAACTTTAGAGAATACTCCTACATTTATTCATGGAGGACCTTTTGCAAATATAGCTCATGGATGTAATAGTATTATTAGTACAAAGACTGCTTTAAATTATGCTGATTATGTTGTTACTGAGGCTGGATTTGGTTCTGATTTAGGTGCTGAAAAGTTCTTTGATATTAAATGTAGAGTTAGTGGATTAAAACCTGAAACTGTAGTTTTAGTCGCAACTATTAAAGCTATGAAGTATCATGGTGGAGTTCCAAAGGATAATGTATATGAAAAGAATGATGAAGCTTTAATTAAGGGATTTGAAAATTTAGATAAACATTATGATAATATGAAAAAATATGGTGTAGATGTTATTGTTTGTTTAAATAAATTTAATACAGATACTGATGAAGAAATTGAATTAGTTAAGAAACATTGTGAAGAGAAGGGTTATAAATTTAGTGTTTCATCTGCTTATGTTGATGGTGGAAAAGGTGCTGAAGATTTAGCTAAACTTGTTATTGATAGTAAGGAATCTAAATTTAAACCTTTATATGATACTAAAGACAGTGTTGTGGATAAAATAAATACTGTATGTAAAGAAATATATGGAGCTAAGAAAGTTGTTATAAGTGACTTAGCTAAAGAAAAGATTGATATAATTAATAAGAATAAATATTCTGAATTACCAATATGTATTGCTAAGACACAGTATTCTTTCTCTGATGATAAAGACAAAGTTGGAGTACCAAAAGACTTTGAGGTAACTGTTCGTGATATTAACTTATATAATGGGGCAGGATTTATTACTGTACTTTTAGGTAATATTATGACTATGCCAGGATTATCTCGCAAACCAAACTGTGAACTTATTGATGTAGTTGATGGAGAAATCATTAATTTAAGTTAAAAAAAGAAGACTTATGTCTTCTTTTACTGTGGTTTTGTAATTACTGCTGTTTCTGATTCATCAGTTTCTTTATCTTTTTCAACTATTTGAATACCTGATGGTTCTGGATTTTCTATTATTATTTTTCCATCATATCTAGAACCTTTATAAATTAAATAGTATGTATATTCTCCCGGAATATTTATTTTACTTTTAGCTTCATCTAGATTTAAATATATTTCTTTATATTCTTCATCTTTTAATGTTTCCATTATATATTCTTTTGTATCTCCAGGAAGTGAACTTCCTGCTTTTATTACTATTGTTTTAGCAGTTAATGTTGTTACTACTTCTTTTGCTTTGATAACTATATTTCCAAGATATTTTTTCTTTCCATAAGTAATTGTATATTTATAATTACCTGCTTCTGTTACTTTTACTAATGATGTATCTAATTCTAATTTACTAATTACATCATTACTTATTTGATCTATATTTTCTATATAGTCTTTTACATCTACACTTAATGGTGTATTTATATCTATTTCAATATCTTTTAATTTTATTTCTACTTTTTTAGCTTGAGCAGTTGTTTTTTCAATGGCTACATCTAACTTATAGTTAGTCTTTATAATTGGCTTATCATTTTTGTTCATTATTAAACCACTTGTTGTCATTAATAAACCAAAGCATGCAACTGTTATTGAAAGAATTTGTATTTCTTTTTGTTTTAGTTTCATTGATCACACTACTCCTATTCTATCTTTACTTAAATTATAAAAGATTAATATTTTATAAACAATAAGTTATATATAAATTTTATTGAAATTGACAGGTATTTAACATATAATTTAGTTAGAGGTGATTAGAGTATGTTAATATGGTTTATAGTTTTTCTAGTTATGTTAATAGTAGAATTAATGACTGTTAATTTAGTTTCTATTTGGTTTTCAATAGGAGCTCTTGGAGCTATGTTAACTGCTTATTTTACTGACTCTATAGTTATACAAATTATTGTATTTATTGTAGTTAGTATAATATCTTTACTAATTACAAAACCATTAGTAAAGAAATTTAAAGGTTTTGATATTACTCCAACTAATTCAGATAGAGTAATTGGTAAAACTGGTGAAGTAACTAAGAAAATAGATAACAATAGCTATGGAGAAGTAAAGGTTTTTGGTAATACTTGGACTGCTACTAGTAAAGAAGTAATTGATGTTGGAGAAAAAGTCAAAGTATTAAATATTGAGGGAGTCAAACTCATTGTAGAAAGGGAGGAGAAATAAATGGAATTTGGCTTAGTAGTATTAATAATACTTGTAGTGATTGCTGCAACAGGAATAAAAATTATTCCACAATCAAAAGCATATGTTGTTGAAAGACTAGGAGCTTATCATAGAACTATGCAAACAGGATTACATTATGTATTACCTTTTATTGAAAGAGTTGCTAATGTAGTTAGTTTAAAAGAAATTGTTAAGGATTTTGCTCCACAACCTGTTATTACAAAAGATAATGTTACTATGCAAATTGATACAGTTGTATATTTTCAAATTACTGATTCTAAATTATATACATATGGTGTAGAGAATCCAATTAATGCAATTGAAAATTTAACTGCAACTACATTACGTAATATTATTGGTGAACTTGAATTAGATGAAACATTAACATCACGTGATGTAATTAATACAAAAATGAGAAGTATTCTTGATGAAGCAACTGATCCTTGGGGAGTTAAAGTTAACCGTGTAGAGGTTAAAAATATTTTACCTCCAAGAGATATTCAAGAATCTATGGAAAAACAAATGAGAGCTGAACGTGAAAGACGTGAAGCTATTCTTAAAGCTGAGGGTGAGAAAAAAGCTGCTATCTTAATTGCTGAAGGTGAAAAAGAAAGTACTATTCTTAGAGCTGATGCTGAAAAAGAAGCTAAAATTCGTGCTGCTGAAGGAGAAGCTGAAGCTATTGTTAAAATTCAAGAAGCTACTGCTCAAGGTTTAAGATTATTAAAATCAGCAGAAATGGATGAAGCTGTATTAAAATTAAAAAGTTATGAAGCAATGGTAGAAGTTGCTAATGGTAATGCTACTAAGATTATTGTTCCAAGTGATTTACAAGGAATTGTAACAGCTGGTACTGCAGTAGCAGAATCTTTAAAGAAATAGAAAAAGACATCAAATAATGTCTTTTTTTTATCTTACAATTACATTTCTTTTTGATAGTAATTCATATTTTTCTGTTAATATTTCTTTTGAAACTGTCCAACTAATTCTTCCATCATCATGTGTCCAAGGATCTACAATATAATGTTCTCCTGTCATTTTATTATATCCTGTCAGTAACATTACATGTAAGTTTCTTGGAACTCCTTCAACTACTTCTTTAGGTGGATTAAATTTTGCTATTAAGTAAATTATTACTGGATTACCTTTATCTAATTCTCTATCTAAATCATCAATACTCATACCTGTACCATTAATTATATTTTGATTGCCTGAAGTATCTATACCAAACTTCTTTAATGGTTCTGGTGCTATCCAATGTGGAACTGTTAATGGATCTAGACTATAAATATCATGAGTAAATCCTTTTTCTGCATCTGTATCAGGACTTAGAGGCATTAATTTAACATAATCTTTTAATGACATATCTTTTAAATAACCTTTATATTGAAGAGCCATTAACATACATGCTGCTTCACATCCATTTAATATATTATTTTTATTTTGACTTATATATGGTACATGTAATCTTACCCATGATGCTTCAATTCTTTCATCTACTACTTTTTCTAGATTATTAATTTTATTTGTATATTCTTTATATATATCTTTTTGTGGTATATTTTTTAATTTTACTTTTAATTTTTGAATATCTTCTTTTGTTATATTTTCTTTAGGTAAATTATTTTCATATAGATTATTAAAATCATTTTTTAGATTATCTATATTATTTTTTTGTTTTATTATTTCATTAATAGTCTTTTTAAGTTCTTTTTTATATCTATTAGACAAATTATTATAATTATTCTTTAAATCTTTTATTTCTTCATCAGTAATATTAGATTTTAAGATATTTGCTTTATAGTATTTATCTATTTTCTTTTTATAATTAATATATTCTTTATAATTATTTAGGTCTTCTATTAATAGAGTTTTATTATCTGTATTAGATATTCTATTAATTTTCTTTTCCATTTTATTTAGACTGTCAATAGAAGTAGTATTTGTTTCTACTAATTTGGTATATTCCTTTAGGACGTTTTTATAATACATATCATCTTGATTTATAATTAGTCCAGTAGATATACTAATTAAACCTAAAACAAAAAATGTTAATATTATAATCTTCGTTTTTTTCATATTCTTCTCCTATTATAATATTAACAAATTTATATTTTTTAATCAATTATTATGTACAGTACATTTACTATTAATGATAGTGTGAATAATAATTTAAATTTTAATTTTTTTGTTTTATGTCTAAATATATACATACCAAGTATTCCTCCAATACTTCCTCCTAAGAATGGTATTATTAGTAATACTATTTCTGGTATTCTATACATCTTTTTAATTGAGAATAGTTTATCTAATCCCATAAGTATAAATTCTATTATATTAATTATTATTAAGTAATATATTTCATTCATATAGTTTTTTTCCTTGATAAGAATCTCTTTTTACCATTTCTTTATCTATATCATTTAGTACACAAAACTTTTTAACTAACCAATCTGGTTCAACTAATTCATCTAATTTAGGATCTCCTGTTATTCTATGAATTACTATTTCTGGTCTTAATAATTCTAATTGATCTATTACTATATCAATATATTCTTCTTTAGATAGTACTTTAAATGGTTTTTCTTTATACATTTTATATAATTTAGTATCTTTTATAATACTTAACATATGTATTTTTATTCCTTGTATATCTAATTTATTTAAGTATTTTACTGTATTTAACATGTCTTCTTTAGTTTCGTTAGGTAGTCCATTAATTATATGGACAACTACATCTATATTTCTTTTTCTTAATTCTTTTACCATATCTTCAAAGCATTTTAAAGTATGACATCTATTAATTAAGATAGATGTTTTTTCATTTGTTGTTTGTAGACCTAACTCTATAGTTAAATATGTCTTTTTATTTAATTCTTCTAAATAATCTAGACATTCATCTGATATTGAATCTGGACGTGTTGCGATATTTAATCCTATAACATTATTTTGTTTTAATATTGTTTCATATAATTCTTTTAATCTATCTACTGGTGCATAAGTGTTTGTTCTTGCCTGAAAGTAACCTATATATTTAGCTTTAGGCCATTTCTTTAACATTATATCTCTTATTTCTATAAATTGTTTTTCTAAAGAGTCTTTTACATTACCTGCAAATTCACCACTACCTGTTTTAGAGCAGTATATGCAGCCACCTTTACCTTTAGTTCCATCCATATTTGGACAGGTAAATCCAGCGTTTAAACTAACTTTAAATACTTTTTCATTAAATCTTTTTTTATAGTAATAGTCTAAAGTATGATATCTTTTATTTGTATTAGTATATTTAAATGGATTCATAGTATTCCTTTCTTAAATTATAATTTATGTATTATATATTCATTTGTTATAATTTAACATTCATTTGTTTTTATATAATACGTCCTTAAAAATCTTTTTGATTATATCATAAAATATAGTCTTTTACAATGAAATGTGGTACTATAATAATAGGTGGTATGCTTGAAAAAGGTAAAGAGTATAAAACTAAAACCTAAGTTTGCAGGGGTACTTAAAGTTATTGGAATAGTGCTTTGTATTTTTTTGGCAATATTCCTATTTTATAGAAAACAAATTAATGATCTTAAGAAGATTGGTTATAGTGAAGTTTCTAGTAATAATATATTGTTCTCTTTTAAGAAAGATGAAGTTTTATCATATGGAGAGAATAAGACTTTAAATGTTGCTTTTGAAAGTAGACATTTTAATGAAAAATATATTAAAAGATATGTTAAAATTAATTATGTAAAACAAGATAATATTATTAAGAATATAAATAGACTCATTAAAAAAGGATATAGTAATTCAGATATTAATTTAATTCTTAGTCATGGTACTGATGAGAGTGTTACTGAGTTTACAAAAAGAGACAAGGTTAATTACTTAGAAGAGTTCTTTTCTCTTGACTATGCTAAATTAGAAAATTATGATAGATATGAAGCATACTCTGATGAGACTGGTGAGAATGAGATTGATACTGTAATTGCGGTTAATCTTAATTTAGATAAAGAAGATTATACTGATTCAGTATTGGTTGAAGAGTTTTCTACTGATATGTTGATTAATAAACATAGACATTTAAGTGAAGATTTTGAACCAAATGATTTAACTGAAGCTAGTTTAGAATATGCAAGTGAGAAAGAAATATTTCTTAGTAGAATAGCATATAATGCTTTTAAAGAGATGAGTGATGCTGCTACTAAGGAAGGATATGGAATTATAATTAATTCTGCTTATAGAAGTTATCAAGATCAACAAGATTTGTCTGACTTATATTTAAAATATTATGGTCAAGAATATGTTGATAAGTATGTTGCGAAACCTGGATATTCTGAACATCAAACAGGTTTAGCATTAGATGTTGGTAGTAAGAGTGTTAATATATTTGCAAATTCTAAAGAATATCAATGGATGCAAGATAATGCATATAAATATGGGTTTATTCAAAGGTATAGTAAGAGAGATGAAAATCTTACTGGATTTAGAGCAGAAGCATGGCATTATAGATATGTGGGTAAAGATATTGCAAAATATTGTCATGATCATAATAATATGTCATTGGAAGAATACTTTGTTATTTTTCTAGATAAATAGTGAGGTGATAAAATGGTTTGTAAAAACTGTGGTGCTGACTTAAAGCCGGGAGTCAAATATTGTTTAAACTGTGGTAGTTATATTGATGATGAAGATATGGTTGAAGAAGAACAAGCAGAAGAAACTTATGAAGATCCAAAAGAAGAAGTTGTTATAGATGATATTCCTCAAATAGAAGAAGATATTGTTGAGAAAAAACCTAAGAAAAAGAAGAAAAAGAGAAAGATGAAGTTAAAACCAATGGATTTAATTATTTATATTGGTTTAATTTCAATAATAGTTGTATCAATAATAATAATTGTTATTACACTTACTAAAAAACCTGATACTCCTCAAGTTCCATCTGATCCAATAGTTATAGAAGATTCTAAAGTTACTATGAGTGATTATACTGTAACTATTCCTGGTAAATTAAGATATACAACCGAATCTAATAAATTATATGTTAGTGATAATACTAACTATACATTCTCATTTAATGTTACTAATGATACTTATAAGAAATATTCAGATGATTTGACTATTTTAAGTAAACAAATGGAAAAGTCTGGATATACTGTAGAAAATTCTGAAAAGAGAAATAATGGTACTGAGGAATTCTTGATTTATAGAATTAAAGTTAGTTCAACTACTAAGTATTTCTATGTTACTACATTAGATGATAAACATATTTTAATGGGTATTGTTGAAGTACTTGAAGCTGGTAATTGGGAAGAATCATTACCTGCAATTACAACTGTAAAGAAATCTATAGTATTTAATAATGCATCTAATGATGTGGAAAATGCTGTACAAAGTAATTCAGGAACAACTCATGAAAATTAGGATGAGAAATCATCCTTTTTTTTTCTTTAATTATTCTCTTAAGTGTGTTATTATGTTATTAGAGTAAAAAGAAGGTGCGTAGTATGTATCCGCTTGGAAAACAATTTGAAGTAGATTATACAAAGGCTAAAAGTGATAAGAAGTGCGTGGTACAGGGTACAAACTATCGAATATCAGTTATTAGCGAGAGAATTGTTAGACTTGAGTATTCGGCAGCTGGACAATTCCAAGATAGACCAACTCAAATTATAAGAAAAAGGAATATAGGTATTCCTGACTTTTCAGTGCGTCAGGATGCTAATATAGTTGAGATTACTACAAAATATTTTGCTTTAAGTTATATTAAAGGGCAACCATTTACAGGTACTAAGGTTGATCCTATGAGAAATTTAAAAATTACTTTATTAAGTAAAGATAGAGATAGATGTAAAGATTGGTTCTATGGTAATGTAGAAGCCAAGAATATGAAGGGAAATTTAGTATCTATAGATGTTAATATTCCTGATAGTTTAAAGAAGGGCCTTTATTCATTAGATGGTTTTTCTACAATAGATGATTCATATGCTAAGCCAATAATGGAAGATGGTACTTTAGGAGATGCTATTCCTAATCATATTGATATTTATGTATTTATGTATGATAAGGACTTTAAACAAGTATTATTTGATTATTTTAAAATGACTGGTGCTCCTGCTATGATTCCAAGATATGCTTTAGGAAACTGGTGGAGTAGAAATACTATTTATGATGATGATAGTATTCATGACTTAATTAGAAATTTTGAAAGAAAACACATACCATTTTCTGTTATGTTATTTGATCATGATTGGCATATTAGAAATGTTAGTGATAATAATGCTTTAAAAACAGGATTTACTTTTAATCCTGATGTTATTAAGAATCCTAAAGCAATGATTGATGAATTTCATAGAAGAGGAATACGTGTTGGATTGGTTGTTAATCCTACAAATGGAATATATCCATCTGAACAATATTATCCTCAAGCTAGTCAATATTTAGGTATAGAGAGTCCTAATATTATTCAATTTGATCCTTATAATCCAAAACATATAGATGTTTTATTTAAGATGTTTTTACACCCACTTGAAACATTTGGAGTAGATTTCTTTTGGAATGATTCTAAAGGTAATATGGATGTTTCTAAATTATGGGCATTAAATCATTATATGTATTTAGATTCTGGTAGAAATAGTAATAAGAGACCTTTAATTTTAGCAAGAAGTGGAATTTATGCTCCACATAGATATCCAGTATTATATGGTGGCTCATCTGAAATTAGTTGGGCTGCTTTAAAAGCATTACCTTTTACTATTTTAAATGCTGCTAACATAGGTGTTTCATGGTGGAGTCATGATGTTGGTGGAAACCATGGTGGAGTTGAAGACGGAGAACTATATATTAGATATATTCAATTGAGTACTTTTGGACCAATATTAAGATTCCATGGAGCAAGAGGTCGTTATTATAAGAAGGAGCCTTGGCTTTGGAATGCTAAAGTTGAAAATATCGCAGCTGAATATTTAAGATTAAGACATAGATTAATTCCATATTTATATACTGAAGCATATAATTATACAAAATCAGGTATTCCTGTAATTCAACCATTCTATTATAACTATATGTGGGTATATGATGATGAATTATATAGAAACCAATACTATTTTGGATCTCAATTATTAGTATGTCCAATACTAGAACCAAAGGATCCTATAATGAACCGTACTATTCATAGATTCTTTGTTCCAGATGGTATTTGGTATGACTTTGTTACAGGTAAGAAATTTCCTGGAAACAAAAAGTATGTTTCATTCTTTAAAGAGGATGATTATCCAGTATTTGCTCATGCCGGTTCAATTATTCCATTTTCTAATAAGAGTGATTACAATAATGTTGGCCTTCCAACAGATTTAGAAATTCAGATATTCCCTGGAGTATCTAATACATATACATTATTTGAAGATGATGGAGTTACTTCATTATATAGAGAGGGATATTTCCTTAAAACATCAATTGACTATAACTATTTACGTAATAACTATACTGTTATTATTAGATCTGTTGATGGTAAGAGTGGAATTGTTCCTGAAAAACGTAATTATAAGATGGTATTTAGAAATACTAAACAAGCTGATAGCGTTACTATTTACTTTAATTCTGATAAGTTAGAGAGTGAAAACTATGTAGACGGTAATGACTTCGTAGTTAAAGTTAATGATGTACCTACAATAGGACAATTAACAATTAACTGTAAAGGAAAAGATATTGAAATTGACGCTGTTAGACTTATTAATGATGACTTAGATAGTATCTTAATGGACTTAAAGATTGATACATATATGAAAGAAGATATTGCTAAAATAATATTTGGTGATTTACCAATGGATAAGAAAAGAATTGCCATTAGAAAGTTGAAAAAGAATGGGCTTGAAAAAGATCATATCAATTTATTCTTGAAATTATTAGATTATATTGGTGAATTCTAGGAGGTTTTATGAAAGTTGATGATAAAGTTCTTGCACAACAAATTGGTAGATTTGAGAATCTCAAAAATGAAATTGTTATGCAGTATTCAGATGAAATAGATTATGATGGTGATAGAGACTTTATTATTACTGATGCTTTATTTGAACATTTAGTTAAAGGTGATTTAAATGACTTTTATGAATCTCCTTTATTAGATGAAATGGATGAAGAAGAGAAGAATACTATTTTAAATGTAGTTAATAAATATTCATATTTATTATTCTATGATAATGATAGTTCTAATTGGTTTGATTCAGTAGATATGCCTCTTATTGATTATGAGACTATTTCATTAAAATTATTAAATTATTATGATTTCTTAATTGAGATGTTTATTAAAGGTGGAGAAAAAGCATTAAAAGAATTAGCTAAATATGCTGATTATGATGCTTTTGGTGAAACTAGTGTAGTTGATTTTCTAATTGGAACATTTATTAGTAAAGAAGCACTTCTAAAAGTTATTACTGATATGTCTTTAGAAGATGGTCCATTTAAGAATTTTGATACTGATAAGAGATCAGTTTTATTAATGAATCCAGATGGTGTACTATATCATAATGATACTGATACTGTTACATATATTAATCCTATTGAATTAATGAATATTATTAATCAAAGAGAAGGAAATTTTGAAACAATAGTTTCTAATATATCTAGTGATTATTTACTATCAGTTTATGAAAAGAAAAAGAAATAGATAAATATTTCTTTTTTTATTGGTTTTTTTATTATTTATGTTATAATAAACTTATATTTTGTGATGACTGAGAAGTAGTAGTAAAATGATTACTGATAGAGAGTCTATGGTTGGTGAAAATAGATAGTATAGTTTTATGAACTTGTCTTATGAACAATTGGGTAATTCCGTTATAGATTAAAAGAGTATAAGTTTACTTATAAATTAAGGTGGTACCGCGAATAATTCGTCCTTATGGGATGGATTATTTTTTTTGGAGGAATTTATGGAAGAATTAGTATTGATATTAATGACTTTTATATTTGTTTTAATTATTTATGAGATATTTATAATTTCTCCTCAGAAGAAGAAAAGACAACTGAATAAGGAGAAGAAAGAAATAATTGAAATTAGATATTTAGTTGCTAGATACAATTTAAATTTAAAGAAAGTTGATTATAATCAATTATTACAAATATGTGGAATTGTTTCTAGTATAGATATTGCCTTAGTTGTTAGTTTAGTTGCTTATGTTCATGGATTATTACTCGAGTTATTAGTAGGGTTTGGTTCTGCTATTGTGATTATATTATTAAGTTATCATTTAGTTTATTTATTTTATAAGAAGAAGGGAATGATTAAGAATGGAAAACATAAATAAAATTGAAAAGAAATGGCAAGATTATTGGGATGAGAAAAAATCTTTTAAAGCTAAAATGGAAGGTAATAAGAAACCCTATTACATATTAGTTGAATTTCCTTATCCATCTGGAGCAGGACTACATGTAGGACATGTTCGTAGTTATACTGCTCAAGATGCTTTAGCTAGAATGATGAGAATGCAAGGATATAATGTTTTATATCCAATGGGATGGGATGCTTTTGGAGCTCCTGCTGAACAATATGCAATTCAAAATCATATTCATCCAAAAGAAGCAGTTAAGAAAAATATTGAAACATTTAAAGGACAAATGAAATCACTTGGATTCTCATTTGATTGGGATCGTGAGTTTTCAACAACTGATCCTGAATATTACAAATGGACTCAATGGCAATTCTTACAATTTTATAAACACGGAATGGCATATAAGGATACTATTCCAGTAAATTGGTGTCCTAAGTGTAAGAGTGTTCTTTCTAATGAAGATGCTGCTGGTGGAGTATGTGAGAGATGTGGTTCACAAGTAGAACAAAAAGAAAAGAGTCAATGGATGCTTAGAATGAGTGATTATTCTGAGGATTTATTAAAAGGATTAGATGATACTAATTTTGCTGATAGAGTAAAACTTGGACAAATTAATTGGATAGGTAAGAGTCAAGGTGTAGAAGTAGATGTTAATATAGTTGGTGGAGGTAAGTTTAGTATATTTACTACTTGTCCTGAAACTATTTATGGTATTACATTCTTTGTAATTGCACCTGATGGAAAACTTATTAAAGAATTAATGGATAGAGTAGAAAATAAAGAAGAAGTAGAAGCTTATATTAAAGAAACTTCATTAAAATCAGCAATGGATAGAACTGAACTTAATAAAGGTAAATCTGGTGTTGAAGTTAAAGGTATTAAAGCAATTAATCCGGTTAATGGAAAAGAAGTTCCTATATTCTTAGGAGATTTTGTTTTAGGTGATTATGGTACTGGAGCTGTTATGGCTGTACCAAGCCATGATCAAAGAGATTTTGAATATGCTAAAGAACATAATCTTGAGATTATTCAAGTAATTGATTGCGGTGATATTTCAGAACATGCTATTGAAAAGACTGAATATATGGGTCATGATTATAAAATGATTAATTCAGAAGAATTTGATGGTATGACTGTTGATAAAGCTAGAGAAGAAATTGCTAATATGCTTGAAGAAAGAGGATTTGGTAAAAGAGTTAATAATTATAAGATGAGAGATTGGATTTTCTCAAGACAAAGATTCTGGGGTGAACCAATTCCTATGGTAAACTGTCCTGACTGTGGCTGGGTTCCAATGAATGAAGAAGATTTACCATTATTATTACCAGATGTTGCTGAATATGAACCAACAGAAGATGGAGAAAGTCCTCTTGCAAATATTACTGATTGGGTAAATTGTAAATGCCCTAAGTGTGGAAAAGATGCTAAGAGAGAAACAGATACTATGCCTAACTGGGCTGGATCTTCTTGGTATTTCTTAAGATTTATGGATCCGCATAATGAAAAGGAATTCGCTTCAATGGATGCTTTGAAATATTGGAATAGAGTTGATTGGTATAATGGTGGAATGGAACATACTGCTAGACACTTATTATATGCAAGGTTCTGGGTGCAATTCTTATATAATATTGGTTTAGTACCAAATAAAGAAATGATTTGGACTAGAGTATCTCATGGTATGGTTTTAGGTCCTGATAATCAAAAGATGAGTAAATCTAAAGGTAATGTTATTAACCCTGATGATATTGTTAAAGAATATGGAGCAGATACACTACGTACTTATGAAATGTTTATGGGTGATTATCAAATGGATGCTCCATGGAGTACTGATTCATTAAGAGGATGTAAGAGATTCTTAGATAAAGTAGAAAGATTAAAAGATAAGCTTAATGATTCTGAAGGATATAGTGAATCATTAGAATCTCTTCAAAATAAAACTATTAAGAAGATTGAGTATGATATGACTCATATGGGATATAATACTGTAATATCTAGTTTAATGATTTTAGCAAATGCTTATGATGAATTAGAATCTATTACTAAAGATGATTATAGATTACTATTAATCTTATTAAATCCAATTGCTCCTCATATTACAGAGGAATTAAATGAGATGATTGGTGAAAAACCAATATGTGAATCTGAATGGCCTATATATGATGAAGAAAAAACAATTGAAAATACTAAAGAAATAGCTGTTCAAGTAAATGGTAAAGTAAGAGCAACTATAACAATTAGTATTGAGGATAATGAAGATACAATTACTAGTGCTGCTATGGAATGTGAAAATGTTAAGAAACATATTGAAGGTAAAGAGATAGTTAAAGTAATTGTTATTAAGGGAAAAATAGTTAATATAGTAGTTAAATAAGGAGTATAAATACTCTTTATTTTTTGACTTTTTGGTTATTTTATGGTATAATGTACAACAACTATGAGGGGGGTTATAGTATGAATGAAAATAATATTTATAATGCTGAAATTGATCAAGATACAATAGACTTATTATTAACTGCTTTTGAACTATATAATATTTCTAAATCTCATAAAAATGTTTATAAGAATGAGCATGATGTATCTATTTGTAAAACATTAATTGACCAATATTATAGAAAGATTAGACCTAATTATGTTGATATGATTTTAAACTTTAAACGTAAGTATATTGCTAATGAAGCATTAGTTGAAAAGAATGATACTCCTGAGGAAAGAAAAGGAGTAGCTCTAGCATATGACTATATTACTAGCTTTGATATTGATAAGGATTATTTCAACATATTTGTTAATTCATTACATATACATTCGTTATTATATAAACCACTTGATGAAAAGAAGAGAAAAGAAGTTGAAGATCAAAGATCAGAAGCAGAAAGATTATATGAAGAAGCAAAAAAAGAAAGAAATTTAAAGAAACTTAGAGAAGCAAGAGAAATGGCTAGGGTAACTGAAGGTGTGAGTTTTGGTGGTTCTTTAAGAAAAGGTCCGGTTATAATGAGGGACTTTAATATAGAAGTTCCATCTGCTGCTGAAGCTTGTAGAATATTTAATGGTTATTTACAACCTGATAAAGTAAGAGAATATGAAGAAGCAAAAGCAGATCCCAACATTTTCCATTATATAGATTATTGTGTTAGAACTGTTGCTGATTTAATTGCATTACAACCATTTGGAGATGGTAATAAGAGAACTTTTAGAACATTATTAAATCTAATGTTTAAAGAAAGAAATTTACCACCAGTTTATATAGTAAAAAAAGAAAGAAAAGCTTATCATGATGCTTTAGAAAAAGCTGTATGTGATAAAGATTATAGTAGTTTGACTGTATTCTATTATTTTAAAATATGTGATTCTATATATGAACTTGATTTTGAACCATATTTAAAACATGTAGATGCTATTGTACCACAATCAATTCCTTCACAAAAATAATACAAAGTGGATGTTAATATCCACTTTTTTTGTTATACTATAGTAGTATGGAGGATATATGAAGAAAGATATTACTATGAGAAAAACTTCATTTGTTAATGGAGCTCTTATTACAACTATTGGTATAGTTATTGCCAAGATATTGGGTATATTATATGTTATTCCATTTCATGCTATTATTGGTGATGCTGGCGGTGCTTTATATGGATATGCTTATACTATCTATTTGCTTTTTATGTCTTTATCTTCTGCAGGTATACCTCTAGCAATTAGTAAAATAGTATCTGAATATCAAACTTTGGGATATTATAATATTAAAAAAAGAGCGTTTGTTTTAGGAAAAAGAATTGCGTTAGTACTTGGTATTATTTCATTTATAATCATTACTATATTTGCTCCATTACTTGCTAAAGCTGTTATGGGTGACGTAGTAGGTGGTAATAGTATAGAAGATATTACTTTAGTTATTAGAGTAATAGGAACAGCAATATTAGTAGTACCAGTACTTAGTATTTATAGAGGATATTTTGAGGGACATAGATTTATGTCTGCTCCATCAATATCCCAAGTATTAGAACAATTAGTGAGAGTTTTAATTATTATATTTGGTAGTTTAGTAAGTATTAAATATTTACATTTAGATTTAAGTACTTCTGTAGGAGTAGCTCTTTTTGGAGCAACTTTAGGAGCATTAGTATCTTATATTTATCTTGTTGATAAATTATTTAAGAATAAATCTAAATTTGATACTAAAGCAAGAGATGTTAATGAACCATATATAAGTGATAAAGCAATTATAAAAAAGATAGTTATTTATGCTTTTCCATTTATAATGATTGATATATTTAAGTCACTATATAATTATATTGATATGTTTACTGTAGTTAGAGGATTAGTTGATTATGCTAAATATAGTGCAAGTGATGCTGAAAATGTATATAGTATTTTATCAACATGGGGAGCTAAATTTAATATGATAGTTCTTTCTATATCAACTGGTGTTGTTGTTAGTTTAATACCTAATTTAACTGAGAGTATTGTTAAAAAAGAAGAAAAACAAATACATAGAAAAATAGTTCAGGCTTTAAGTATATTATTATATTTAACTGTTCCTATTTCTTTTGGAATTAGTTTCTTATCTGATGCTATTTGGACTTTATTTTATGGAGAAAGTTTATATGGAGCAAGTGTATTAAGTTATTATATATTTGTTGGTTTATTTACTGGTTTATTTACTACTGTTGTTACTGTATTACAAACACTAAAAGATTATAAAGCTGTATTTATTAGTTTAGTCATTGGTGTACTAATTAAATTATTATTAAATATTAGTTTATTAAGAGTGTTTATGCTTATTAATTTACCTCCATATTATGGAGTTATTACTGCTAGTATAATTGGATATTTAATATCATTTATTTGTTGTATTTTAATATTAAAGATTAAATATAAAGTATTATTTGAAAATATAGTTAAATTCATTATAGAAATATTATGTGGATCTATATTAATGATTTTAGTACTTACAGTTATTGGATTATTTATTCCTACTTGTTCATCTACTAGAATTGTTAATTTAGGAATAATAGCTTTCTATGGATTAGTAGGAGCAATAGTATACTTTATTTATATTCATTTTAGTGGAATAACTAATGAAGTATTTGGTAAAAATATAATTAATAGTATTAAAAGAATAATTATGAAGAAATAGTTTACTATTTCTTTTTTATGTCAAATTAAAAAAATATAATAAAATAATTTGTTATAATCTTATATAAATGGTAAAATGATTATATAGTATATGAAAATAGGAGGCATGTGTATGGTTAGTAGTGGTACAGTTAATTCTGATGCTAGTTCTATTGCTTCAGCTTTATCAAAATTTGATAGTGCAGTTAGTGAAACTTCAAGCTCTTGGAAGGGAAATTCTCATGATAACTTTGAATCTAAAGCTACAAGTTTTTCTTCTGAATTTTCTGGGGCAATAAAAGGGCAAATGAGTTCATTTGCAAATGCATGTGACTTATATGAACGATATAAAACTACAAAAGATAATTTAAATATAGCAAGATCTAATTATAATACTGCATCTGCTACAGGAGAAAGTACTAGTGAGTTTTCATCTAAAATTAGTACGTATGAATCAGAACTTAGTAATTTAAAAGGACAAATAGAGCAGGCTTTAAGTTCTGTTACTAGTGTTAAATTAGAGGCTTCTTCTATGAATCCAAGTGTTAATGCAAGTGGAAAGGTTACTCAATCTGCGGGATCAAGTGCGGGTGTACAAGGTGCTATTGATTGGGCCATGGCTACAGCAGCAGATGATTCACATGGATATTCACAACAAACAAGATGGGGTAATCCAAATTATGACTGCTCTTCATTTGTTATTAGTGCTTATGAAGCAGCTGGTATTCCGGTAAAAACAAATGGAGCTACATATACAGGTAATATGAGAAGTGCATTTACTCAAACAGGTTTTGATTGTTATGACTTTGGTAGTGTAGATTTACAACCTGGAGATGTTTTACTTAGAGATGGTCACACTGAAATGTATATTGGTGATGGTAAAAACGTTGGAGCTCATGGAAATAAAGATGGTGTTGATGGAGACTCTTCTGGTTCAGAAGTTGGAGTTTCTAATACAGGTAATAGTTGGACTTGGGTTCTTAGATATAATGGTGATAAATAATGAATGAGAATTATTCAATAAGTGATTATGGTATTTTTAGTGATGCTATATCAACAACTAATAAATTAAAGGTCAGTGTTGATTCTGCAAAGACTACAGTAAATGATGTAAAAGGCATTATTGATAATGATGCAGTGTTTATGGGACCTTGTGCAGATAGTTGTGTAGAAGCAGTTAGTTCATTAGATAGTGGAATGAGTACAATTAATGATAATTTCACTACTATAAGTAATTATTTAGCTGAAGTTGCTACTGCATATAAAAGTGGTGATACTGCTGCAGCTAATAAAGTGTTATCAATTAATGGAACTCAATTACGTGTTGGTGAAGGTGGAAATTTAACTGGTAACAGTAATGAGGAACAAATTTATAATTACTTAGTTAGTAAAGGTTTTTCTCCACAAGGAGCTGCTGGTATAATGGGTAATCTTCAACAAGAATCTAATTTTAGAGCAGATAATGTTCAAAATGGAATGGGTTATGAAGATGCTGATTATGTTGCTGGTATAAAGAATGGTACTATTTCTAGAGAAGATTTCGCAAATGATTCTCGTGGATTTGGTATTGCTCAATGGACATATCATACAAGAAAAGCTGCTTTATATGATTATTTAGGTCCTGAAAATATAGATAGTTTAGGTGGGCAACTTGATTTTATGATTCAAGAGATGGGAGCAGATTTATCTAGTGATATGAAAAATGCTACATCTGCTTCACAAGCTGCTGCTAAATTCCATAATGTTTATGAGAAATCTGCAGATGCTAATACAAGTACAAGAGAGGGTTATGCAAGTAACATTTATAATAAATACAATACCTAAAAGGTGTGATTAGATGAATGAAAAATATTCAGTAAGTGATTATGGTATATTTAGTGATGCTATTACTACAACTAATAAATTAAAAGCAAGTATTGATACTGCTCAAGTTTCGTATAATGATGTTAAAACTATTATTGATAATGATACATTATTTATGGGACCTTGTGCAGATAGTTGTGTAGAAGCACTTAATGCTATGAATGAGTCTATGGCTATAATGACTGATAATTTTACAACTATTAATCAATATCTAATAGATGTATCTAATGCTTATAAAGCAGGGGATAAAAGTGCTTCAAATGTTATTCTTGAATTAAAAGGTACAAATGGTAAAGTTATTAGAGCAGGTGCTGTTTCTGATTATTTAAATCCTACAAACTTATCTGGTTATCAATTAGACTTCATTAATTCGATAGCAGAAGGTGCAGTTGAAGCTTATAATAAATATGGTGTTTTACCTTCATTAACTTTAGCTCAAGCTATACTAGAAAGTGGATGGGGAAAACATTCAATTGGAAATAATGTGTTTGGTATTAAAGCTGGAGATAGTTGGACAGGAAAAACACAAGAATGTAGAACATCAGAACAAAATGCTGATGGAAGTTATGTCCAAATAACTGCAAAATTTAGAGATTATGATTCATTATCTGATTCTATTGAAGATCACGCTGTATTATTGACAAATGATAGATATAGGGCTGTAATTGAGGCTCAAGACTATAAGGAAGCATGTAAAGCGGTTAGGGAAGCTGGTTATGCAACTAGTTTGTCTTATACAGAAAATCTTATAAAATTAGTTGAACAATATGGATTAGATCAATGGGATCCAAAGTAGGAGGTAATTAATATGGCTTTATTTTTGCTTGATTGTGATAGTGTGACTTCAGGTGCTAGTAGTTTAGATGCTATTGCAAAGGAATTATCTAATGTAGAGAGTTCTGTAAGTGGATATGATACAAGTTGCGAGGATGGTTTTGATTTTGCATCTGCAAAATCTATAATTGCATCTAATTTAGAGGCTTGTTCCACAAAAGTACAAAACTCATCTAAATTAGTTAATTCTGTAGTTACTTCTCATATTAGTCTTCAAAATAAATTAATATATGGTAAAAAAGAAGAAGAGCAAAGGAAAGCTCAAGAAAGTACAAGTACTGGAGGTGGAACTTCCGGTGGTGGAGGGGGCGACTACTCAGGTGGTGGCGGCGGCTACTCTGGTGGCGGCGGAGGCGGTGGCTATGTCACTGCAGCAGCTACTACTACAGCAGGAGCAACTCAATTAAGACTAATAGATACTGTTAAAGAAATAAAAACAGAAGTTAAAGAAGTAGAGTGTATACCATATGATAAGACTAAGCTAACTAAAGAAGCTCAAGAATTGTTTGATGATGAAAAATTTAAATATAATTCAGATGGATATGCAATGCTTGATAATAGATATATTATTTCATGTGATGAATCATTTGGAGAAGTTGGAGATAGAATAACTTTTGTTAGAGAAGATGGAACTAAAGTTGATTGTATTATAGGTCAAATTACTAAAGATGCTAAAGACAAGAATAAGGTTTCATTCTTTGGAGATGAAAAAACATGGAAGAAAGATAATGCTAATAATATAACTTTAGGTTTAGCAGGAGGAATTTCAAAGATTGTTAATATTGGTAAATTAAGATCTTCTAATAAGTCTGTTCAATCTGCTATGGATTGGGCAATAAATATTGCTAATGATAATAGTCATGGATATTCACAACAAACAAGATGGGGCAATCCAAATTATGACTGTTCTTCACTGGTAATAAGTGCATATGAAGCTGCAGGTGTACCTGTTAAAGCTGCTGGAGCATCTTATACAGGTAATATGAGAGCAGCATTTACTAAAGTTGGATTTGAATGTTATGACTTTGGAAAAGTTCAATTACAACCAGGAGACGTATTATTAAGAAATGGTCATACTGAAATGTATGTAGGTGATGGTAAGAACGTTGGAGCTCATTCTAATTATGATGGTTCTAATGGAGATTCATCTGGTAATGAAATTAGTGTTTCAAATACAGGAAATAATTGGACATGGGTTTTAAGATATAAAGGTAATGATAAAACAGTAAGTGTATAGGAGGAATGAATATGGCATTATTTATGCTAGATTGTGATTCTGTAACATCAACTGGATCTACATTAGATTCAGTTGCTAAAGAAATTTCAAATATTGAAAGTTCTGTTAGTGGATATGATACAAATTGCGAAGATGGTTTTGATTTTGCATCTGCAAAGTCTGCAATTGCTAATAATATTGAAGCATGTTCTATAAAAATACAAAATGCTTCTAAGATTGTATCTACAGTAGTAAGTTCACATACTTCTCTTCAAAATCAGTTAATATATGGTAAAAATGAAGAAAAACAAAATGAAGTTCAGAAAAGAACAAGTACTAGTGGAGGAACTTCCGGTGGTGGAGGAACTTCTGGTGGCGGAGGTGGCTACTACTCAGGAGGTGGCGGCGGTGGCGGCTACTCTGGTGGTGGAGGTACTGGAGCAACTACTACTGTAGGAACAACTGCTCTATCTGAGTTAACTCATGATGAGTTAGAACAATTAAGACAAATTCTTGAAGGAAAAGATTCTGTTGAAATTAAGACAGAAGTTAAGAAGATAACTTGTAAAGAAGTAGATAAAGAAAAATTAACTGATGAAGAAAAAGAATTATTTGAACATGAAAAATTTAAATATAACACAGATGGCTATGCAATGTTAGGTAATAGATATGTTATCTCTTGTGATAAATCATTTGGTAAAGTTGGGGATGCTATTACATTTACTAGAGAAGATGGAACAAGTGTTGACTGTGTTATTGGTCAAGTTACTGATGAAGAAGCTTCTAAAAATGCTGTAAACTTCTTTATAGATTCTGAAAAATGGAAAGCTGCTAATAAGAATAATATAACTATTGATTTGACAAAGGATATAAAGAAAATTACTAATAATTGTAAAGTTAAATTAGAAGATACTACTAAGACTGAAATACCAAACGCTAAAAGTGAAAATAATACAAATACTACTACTGATACTACAACTAATACTAATACTAATAATAGTACAGGTGATAGTAAAACAAATACAACAACAACGACAGATAGTACAACTACTGATAGTAATACTTCTAGAAATCCTTTTAGAGCAATAATTGAAAGAGAAAAACAAAAACAAAATAGTAATAAATCTATATTAGATGAAATGTTTAATAAATATTCTAATGATACTAATGTATAGGAGGTAAAAATATGGCAAAGTTTGTTTGTGATGTTGAACAAGTTATTTCAGCAGGAGATAAGTTGGTTTCAATGGCTTCTGATTTACAATCAGCAGTATCTAATTATTCAGGAACTGTAACAAGTGATTTGGCTTCATGGGATGGATCAGCTAAGACTTCTTTTACAAAGCAATGTGATGCTCAAGTTGCTTTAGCTCAAGCTAATGCTGAAGAAGCTCAAAAGATTGGTGAGTTTATTAAAAGTGCTGCTCAAGCAATTCAAAGTTTAGATGATGAGCTAGCCGCATTAAATATATAATGTAAAACAATGTAATTTTTAGTGTAAAGAGTATGCAATTTTACAAATTATGATATAATTTTTATAGATAGGAGGTTATGATTATGTCTGGTTTACATGCTGACACAGCTGCAATGAACACTAATGGTAAAGATACTGTTGCTAATGCAGAATATCTAGAAAATGAATTAAATAGTTTAAGATCTAATATTGATGGTCTTATGACTTTATGGAAAGGTATGTCTGCTAATGAATTTAGTGCTTCATATGAAGAACAAGCTAATAATTTCAATGCTTTTAAAATCTTATTAAATGATTTAGGTGAAAGTATTAGTGCTGCTGCAAATATATTAAATAAAACAGAAGAAGATAACGCCAACGCTGGCGCACGTCTATTCTAGTAAGGAGGTTAATTATGAACGAGTTTGAAGAAAAAGATTATGCTGGAGCAAGAAGTTATGCAGATGGTGTAAAGAATAATGCTGAAAATATTATGGGTATTTTTAATGATATTGATGGAGTTATGAATAGTTTATATGGCTCTAACTGGGGTAGTACAGGTGCTGACAATGCTAGAGAACGTTATAACGAAATTCGTAAGAATTATGAAGTATTCTATAATAAAGTAGTAACTATGAGAAATCATATTTACAATGTAACTGCTGCTAACGAAGATGCAGATGCTGCAGCAAGCAATGTTGTTACACAAAACTAATTTTAAAAATAAAAAGAAGCTTAATAAGTGATTTTAAGAAAATCTACACGAAATAAAAAGCGTGTAGATTTTTTATATGTTAAAATTAATGGAGGATATGTATACAAGAGAATATAGAAATTTTACTAGAGAAGAAAAAATTAAAGCTGTAAAAATTGTTTTAGTTGATAAGAAATCTTAAATGAAAGTAAGTGGAAGTAGAAAGAATAGTTTTAGGCAAAAAGAAATGTACAGATACAATTAATAAGTGGATTAGAGAGTATATTCAAGAAAGCGAAGAATATTGCTTTAAAAATAAAAAAGGATTGAAAAAGTAGAAATAATTGAAAATAATGTGGGATATGAAATATTAAAAAAATCAACACTTTCCTGGAAAAAGAAATACGTACAAATTCCAATTTATTAAATAATAGTGACTATAAACTAGATGATGTAATATTACATTCTGATCGTGGTGGTATGTATAAAAGTGGAATATATAACACAAAAACCGCTGAAATGAATCTTATTCCAAGTATGTCTGTCCCATATACATGTACTCATAATCCTTGGATAGAAACACTCAACGGTCAATTTAAAGTTTTCATCAAGAACAATTATCTAAAAAATATTGATGAACTATAAATCAAATTAGAACTATAATAATAACATAAAAATCAAAAATAAACTAAAAACTACAGCAACAAAATATCGCTGTAGTCATAGTTAGATCTTTCTATTTCGTGTAGAAATTTATCTAACCAGTTCTTATGTTTCTTTTTTTATTTCTTCTTTTAATTCTTTCTTACTTTTTCTTCTAACTAGTTTTCTATAGATTGGTACTAGTTTAGTAAATATAAAGTACATAAAATGATTAGTTATATAATCCCATTCTCCTAAAAATTCTACATAGTCTCCACCGAATTTCTTTTTAAATTCATGTAGTCCTAACCTTGGATTATCTTTTGATAAGTCACCTATAGTACCAAATTGATCATATATTTTTAATCCTTGATTTTTACAATACTTTAGATGCTCAAAATATGTATTATAGTTTACATATGTCTCACTTAATATATTATGGTTACTTGCATATAAAACCCATGCTTTATCACCATACTCTATTATCATATGAGCACTTAATGTAATATCATTTCCATATTCTTTTTTATAGTCATTATACTTATCTATTTCTTTAATAATATTATATTTTTGTTTAGTTAATTCTGTTAATTTAGCTTTCGCACTTTTACTTAAGTTATCTATTGGTAATATAGATATTTGATTATTTATTACTTTTAAGTTTTTTTCTAATGCTTTAATAGTTTTATTTATGTGTACTTTTCCTAAGAATAAAGTAGCTTTACTATTTTTATTACCATTAAATATTTCATATAGTGTTTCATAGTAATCTTCATTATATGAAATAAAATCCTTTCTATTTTCTGTAAGTGTCATTAAATGATAGAATTCTTTAATATCACTTTGATCTCCTATAACTACTTCTGTATCTAATTTTAATGATTTAGCAATACGTTGTTTAGTTGTTTTAGAAAAGTGTTCTTCTATATCTTCTAAACTTTGATCTAAATCTATTCTAAATGTATATCTTGGTTGCATTGTTTCAAAGTTCTTTGTAAAACCTTGATGTTTAAATCCACAACTTTTTAATGTATTAAATATTTCATCTGCATCAGGATTCTTAGTTTCTTCATTTAGATAATTAAATGAAGTTTTAATTATATCTGGATCTATCTTTACAAATATAGCTTTTTTACCTTTAGCAAATTCGACTACTTTTTTAGTCATTTCTCTTACAATTTCTTTTTTCTTATAATCTATAACAAATCCTCTTGGAGCATAAAAGTAAGTATAATTCATAGGTAGTTTCTTTTCTAGTAATAAGGTTGCTCCTACAAGCTCATCTTTATCATTAACTAGTCCTAAATAATATGGAGTTAAATTCTTTTTTACTTTAGCAAATTCTCCCCAAGATAATGATTGTAGAAAATGAGATTTAGTCTTATGATTTTTTACATATTCATCGAATTGTTTTTTTTCTATATTCTTTAGTTTTAACATGTCTTCTTCCTCACTTTCTAATAATAAGTATATCATATATATTGTGATAAAGCATATTAAATTGTATAATATGTTGTAGGTGATTTTATGCGTCTTAGAAATGTAAAAAATAAAGAAGAAATTATGAATAATTCCTCTTATTTAGTAAGAGACAATTATAAGGGACATTGGAATGATTACTTTAAAAATAATAATCCAATATATATAGAAATTGGTATGGGAAAAGGTAAATTTATTATTGGAAATGCTATTAAAAATCCGGATATTAATTATATTGGAATTGAAAAGTATGATAGTGTTATTGCAAATGGTTTATTAAAGGTACCTGAAGGATTAAATAACTTATGTATGTTAAGAGCAGATGCTTTAAATATAGATGATTTATTTGATCATGAAATAGATACTATTTATTTAAATTTTTCTGATCCATGGCCTAAGAAAAGACATCATTTAAGAAGATTATCTAGTGAAGTATTTCTTAAGAAATATGATTTTATTTTTAAAGGAAAAAAACATATATTTATGAGAACTGATAATAAGGATTTATTTACATATTCTTTAGTTAGTTTTAGTACTAATGGATATAAACTTGTTGATATTAGTTTAGATTTACATAGTGATAATATGCCTGATATAACAACAGAGTATGAAGATAGGTTTTCATCTAAGGACATGCCAATTTATTATGTAGAGTGTATTAAAGAATAGTAAAGTCCTTTATTTTACGTAAAAAGTTTTTACATTTGACAAAAAAATGATATAATGTAATAAGAGTAGGTGAATTATGAAAAGATTAGTCGTTTTACTCTCTATAGTTATTCTTTTTACAACTGGATGTGCAGTTAAAAAATTAGATAATTATGATTTTCCTACAAATATGGATTATATATTATCTAAAAAGAATAAACTTTATAATGTATATTATGATGGATATAAGTATTATTTACCAAAAGGTGTTAATTTTATTAGTAAAGATGATTATAATGCTTTATTAAAAGACCAATATAATAATAAATATTACTTATATGTAGATCTTATTAGTTATTATCATAAAATAGAAAATGATTATGATATTAATGATGAATCTTATTATTCTAAGAAGATTGAATATAATAAGAAAAATGGTTATATTCAAATAGATCAATATGGAAATAAGTTCTTTATTCAATTTGTGTATAATTATGTTAAGATTGAATCTTATGTTGATAAGAATAATTTAAGTAAATCTATTAATAATATGTGTTATATTTTAAGATCTTTTAAATTTAATGATTCAGTAATAGAAAGTTTAATTGGAGATAAAGCATTAGATTATAAAGAAGAAGAGTATTCTTTATTTAAACCAGATTCTTCAAAAGAGTCTTATTTAGATGTTGTTGAAAGAAATGAAACTGATGCTTATAAAAAAGATTTGGAAGATGAGAAAATTGAAATAGATTATTAATTGAAGAGGTGAACTCATGGGTGTATTTGAGAAATTAAAAAATGCTCTTTTTGAGGTAGAATACGTTGAAGTTGATGAACCGGATAAAAAAGAAAAGAAAAGAAAAGAAGTAGTAGAAACTGAAGATAAGCCTATTGCTAAAAAGATCGTTTTACCAGGAAAAAGAGAAGAGAAAATCGAAGAGTTAGAAGAAGAAGAATTAAAAGATGATAATTTTGAATCTAGACCTAAGGATGAGACTATTAAAGAAGATAATCATCATGAATTTAAATTTATGGATGATAATGATTTTAAAGTAGATGCTGATCCTGAAATAGTAGAGGTAATAGATAAAGAAGAATATGAACCTGTTACTAGATCTATAAATGCTAGAGAAGTAGAAGAAGAAAAAGAAAAAGAAGAACAATACATATCTAGTAGAACTGAAACTGCTTATTCTTATAATGCTTCTAAAGAAAGAGAAAGTAAACCTTATGGTCTGGATTCTACATATAAAGTGCCTGTTCATGAATATGGTACTTATGAGAGAAAAGAAGAGAAGACTACATTTAAACCAAGCCCAATTATTTCTCCAATATATGGTATTTTAGATAAGAACTATACAAAAGATGATGTTGTACAAAAGAAAGAAGTTAGACTTACATCTAGTTATAGTAGAGTAAATATTAATGTAGATGATGTTAGAGATAAGGCTTATGGTAGAAGAGAAGAAAAGAAAACTGAAGTCTTAGAAGAGACTCCTACAACTAAATTTGAAGAAGAAACTGAAGAAGATGAAAATCTATTAATTGATTTAAATGATGAGAAGAAACCTGAAGTTAAAGAAATAACTGTAGGAGATGCTGTTGAATATTTCCAAGATTTAGGATTAGAATATAATGTTGATTATGTTGATGCTAGTATGGAAAAACAAGCACCTAAAAAACAAGAAGAATCAATTGAAGAGGATATAAAAGAGGAAATTGAAAAAGAAGAGCCAAAGACAGAACCTGACGTAGAAGAAAATAAAGAAGAAATAGAAGAAACAGCTGAAGAAACAGATAATAAAAAAGATTATGAAGTTAAAGAAGAGTCTAAGGCTACTCCAACATTAGATGATGATGATAATTTATTTGATCTAATTGATTCTATGTATAAAGAAAATGATTAGAAGGGAGATATGATTATGGCTAATACATTTTTATTAACAGTTCTATATGTTGTTGCTATTATATTATTAGTAGTTTTAATTGTAGTAGCATTTAAACTTATTAGAGTACTTGATAAAATTGATAGAATAGCAGACAATGTAGAGGACAAAGTAAATTCTTTTAATGGAGCAATCTCTATTATTAGAACTGCTGCAGATGGTATTGCTAGTATAAGTGATACAGTTGCTTTTGGAGTTACATCTGCTTTATCAAAAATATTTAATAAATTTACAAAGAAAAAGGAGGAATTTGAAGATGAGTAAAGAAAAAAAATTTGGACTTGGAAAATTTGTTTTAGGAGCTGCTGTAGGAGCAGGATTAGGAGTTTTATTCGCACCTAAAAAGGGAGAAGAAACTAGAAGAGAATTAAAAGCTAAATTAGATGATATTATTGATCAAACTAAGAATATTGATGTTAAAGAAGTTAAAAATGAATTCAATAAAAAAGTTGAAGAAATTAAAATGGAATTAGTAGATTTAGACAAAGAAAAAGCATTAGAAATTGCTAAAGAAAAAGGAGCTGCTTTAAAAGCCAAAGCTCAAGAATTAGTAGACTTAGCTGTTGAGAAAGGAACTCCAGTATTAAAGAAAACTGCTAATGATGTTTTAGAAAATGTTATTAAAGTTTCTAAAGAAACTCAAAAGAAATTAGCTAAAGAAGATAAATAAAAAAGTATAATAAATTTATACTTTTTTTATTATCTTTTAATATATATCTATTTATAATAAATAATGTTCTATAGGAGGATTTTAATGGAAATAAGAGATATTATTGATAATTATCAAGTTTTGATAAGGAAGAGGAACAAATAAAAGAAAAATAATTAAATATATATCCTGATGTATTGACTAGAAATAATGATAAATGTCATTTTGCTTCTAGTGGGTTAGTATTAAACAAATAAAGACCTAAGATATTAATGGTTTTTCATAATACATATAATTTTTGGCTTACTCTTGGAGGTTATGCTGATGGTGATAATAATTTATTATATGTTGCTTTAAAAAAAGTAGAAGAAGAGATTGGACGATT
Source organism: uncultured Caryophanales bacterium (assembly GCA_945228905.1). Taxonomy (GTDB): domain Bacteria; phylum Bacillota_I; class Bacilli_A; order RF39; family UBA660; genus UBA3789. Next base: position 5,285 of record CALYOH010000002.1, on the reverse strand, counting down.
TGCTACTATATTAGATAAAGATATTTTTCAATTATCTATCTTGGACATATGAAGAGAGAAAAATGCTGTTCCATTTATGTATACTGTTTATTAGAGATGGATATATTAATAAATAATAAAGTCAATTATCTTTGACTTTTTTTATTTATAATGTTATATTACTATTGTAATTTTTGTTGATGAGTAAAATAGTAGTAACTATATTTCTTTAAAGAGACTTAATGGTTGGTGTGAATTAAGAAGAGTATATTTATGAATTACATTGCTTGGAGAAAAATCGTTAACTGCGTTAAAGTATAAGTGCATGTTTTACATGAATTAAGGTGGTACCGCGAACATTTCGTCCTTAGGATGATTTGTTCGTTTTTTTATTATAAAAAGGAGAGATTTTATGCATACTGAGTATGAAGTTAGAATACTAGAAATAGATCAAGAAGATGTTATGAAAAGATTAAAAAAAGCTCATGCTAAGTTAGAGTGGGATCATTTACAAAGAAGATATGTTTATGATTTTATACCTAAAATTGATGGTAAATGGATTAGATTAAGAACTAATGGAGATAAAACTACTCTTACTATTAAAAATCTTGTGTCTTCTGAAATTGATGGTACTCAAGAACTTGAAATTGAAGTGGACGATTTTGAAAGATGCAATTTAATATTAAAAGAGTTAGGATATGAAGCTAAAGGATATCAAGAAAATAGAAGAATTCAATATAAATTAAATGATGTAGAAGTAGATATTGATAGTTGGCCACATATTCCTACATATTTAGAGATTGAAGGGCCATCAGAAGATGATGTTTATAATGCTGTAGAAGCTTTAGGTTTTAAAAAAGAAGATTGTACTACATTAGATGTAGATAGTATATATAAACAATATGGTCATGATTTAAGTAATGATTATAATTTAAAATTAGAGGAGGAAAGAAAATGACATTATTTGAAGACTTAGAATGGAGAGGACTAGTACAAAATATTAGTAGTCCTGAATTAATAGATAAATTAAATAAAGGCGGAATGACTTTTTATATTGGAACTGATCCTACTGCAGATTCTATGCATATTGGACATTATAGTTCATTTTTAATATCAAAAAGATTAGCTAAAGCTGGACATCATCCAATATTATTAGTAGGTGGTGCGACTGGATTAATAGGAGATCCTAAACCATCTAGTGAAAGACCTTTAATTAGTAAAGAGGAAGTTGAAAAGAATATTAAGGGATTAACTGCTCAAGCTAAGAAGATATTTGGTTTTGATGTTGTTAATAACTGGGATTGGACTAAAGATGTTAATATTTGTGATTTCTTAAGAGATTATGGTAAATATTTTAATGTTAACTATATGTTAGCAAAAGATCACGTTAAATCTAGAATGGATGTTGGTATTACTTTTGCTGAATTCTCATATATGTTATTACAAGCAATGGACTTCTACTATTTATTTAAAGAACATAATTGTGAATTACAAGTAGCAGGTTCAGATCAATGGGGTAATATTACTTCTGGTATTGAATTAATTAGAAAGAAACTAGATAAAGAAGCTTATGGTATGGTTATGCCTTTAGTTACTGATTCTACAGGAAAGAAATTTGGTAAGACTGAAGGTAATGCTTTATGGTTAGATGAAGAAAAAACTTCTTCATATGAACTATATCAATACTTAATTAACCTTGAGGATTCTATGATTATTGATTACTTAAAGAAATTAACTTTCTTAACTAAAGAAGAGATAGAGGAAATTGAAAAGAGTCATAATGAACATCCAGAACTTAGAGAAGCTCATAAGGCTTTAGCAAGAGAAATTATTACAGATTTACATGGAAAAGAAAGTTATGAAAAAGCTGTTAAAATAAGTGAAAGCTTATTTAGTGGTGATATTAAGTCATTTACTGGTAGAGATGTTTTAGATGCTTTTAAAGGATTAGAACCATTTAATATTACTGAAGATACTAATATTGTTGATTTATTAGTTAATAATAAAATTTGTTCTAGCAAGAGAGAAGCTAGAGAATTTATTAATAATGGATCTATTACTCTAAATGGAGAAAAGGTTACAGATTTAGAAATGGTTGTTTCTAAAGATAAATGTATTGAAAATAAATATATAGTAGTACGTAGAGGTAAAAAGAAATATTACTTAGGATTATATGAATAAAAGAGAGATTATTTTTTCTCTTTTATTGTGGAAAAAAACATAGTTATTTGCTACAATAATTATAGAATGGTGAAGTGAAATTTATGCGTAAAAAGACTTTAAAAATATTAAAACTTATTTCTATTATTTGCGTTATAGTTTTGGTACTTGAACTATTATATGTTGGATATAAAGTACTATATCAAAGTAAAGAGTCTGTATATTTTGAAGGTATTAATGAAATGCTTATTAATGATGATTATTTAGTTACCGTAGGAAGTAATAATAATAATGATAATCATTATGAAAAAGCTAAATTATCTTTATATAATACAAATAAAGAGGAAATATATGAAAGATTATATAGTGTTGGATATAATAGTTCTTATTTTGGTATAGTTGAAGATGATAGTGATTTTGTAGTAGTAGGTAGCTATGAAAAGAATAAAGATGATCATGAAGAATCTATAAGAAGAGGAATTATTGTTAAATACGATGAAGCTGGAAATATTATTTTTAAGAAAGAATATAAATTATTAGATAATACTAAGTTTACTAGTGTTATTAAATTAGATGATGGTTATTTAGTTACAGGACAAAGTATATATAAAAATACTCATATTGGTGATGATGATGGTGGAGCCATTCTAATTAGATATGATAAAGATGGTAATATTATATGGAGTAAAACTTATGGTAGTAGTAAAAGTGCTATGTATAATAAGGCTTTTATAATTAATAATTATATTTATGTAGTTGGTGTTAATAATAATAATGGTATTATTTGTAAATATGATTTTGATGGTAATATAGTTGAATATAATGATTATAAAACTACTGATTCTTTAGGATTTAGAGATTTAATGATAGATGATAATTATATTTATGCTGTAGGTGCATTAAGAAAGACTAACATTGATACTGATGCTATGATAGTTAAGTATGATTTAAATTGTACTTATATTGGACAAGTTGTTTATGATGGAACTGGGTTAGATAGATTTGATAGGATAATTAAAGATAATCAAGGTAATTTAGTTGTTATAGGTACTATTGCTAAGAGTAGAGAGACTAAACAAAAGTCAGTAGATGAATATAATTATGATGGAATTATTGCTAAATATGATAGTAGTTTAAAAGAGGTTTCTGTAATTACTTATGGTGATGATAAGGATGATTATTTTACTGATATTAAGTTCTTTGATGATAAGTATATAGTTAGTGCATATTCTTCTTATGAAGATGGTAGTTATATGAGTAAGTTTATTAGTTATAGTAAGGCATTAAAAGTATTGGATGTAGAATAATGAAGATTACTTTAGTTAGACATGCACAAACTGAATATAACTACTTGAATAAAATACAAGGAAGAAGTAATGAGATACTTAATGACACTGGTAGAAGACAAGCACAAAGATTAAAAGATAAAATTAGAGATATAAAGTATGATTATTGTTATATGTCTCCATTAGTTAGATGTGTTGAAACTGCATTAATATTAATTGGGGATAGAGTAGAGATGATTCCTGATAGAAGATTAATTGAAAGAGATATGGGAGAACTTGAAGGAAGACCTTTTCAAGAATATAATGCTTATAAGTTTTGGGATTATAATTTAAATAGAGATGATTATGGAGTAGAAAGTGTACATAGTATATTTGAGAGATGTGAAGATTTCTTAAATTATATTAAAGAAAAAAATAAAGATCAAAGTATATTGATTGTTACTCATGGGGCTCCTTATAGAGCATTAAGACATTTATTATTAAATCATAAGATTAGTGGAAAATTACTTGATGGAGAAATAGAGAATTGTAAAATAGAAGAGTTTGAAATAAAGTAGGTGATAAAATGTTATTTGCAGTGGATTGTTTAGATCCTGCTTTAAATGGTATTATGTATGTTGTTAAGAATCTACTTAATTTAATTATGATTCTAACACCAATACTTGCAATAGTATTTTTAACTGTTACGTTTATTAAGATTGCAAGAGATCCAGATAATAAAAAATTAACTCCAAGAATAAAGAATACTTTAATTGCTATGACAATAGTATTCTTTATTCCTGTAATAGTTAATGCATTAATGTATTTACTTGGAGAAAATTATAATTTAAGTAATTGTTGGATTAATACTGTTGCTCCTAACAGAGATTCAGTATATGTAAAACCACATGAAGATAATAGAAAACCTTCTAGTGTTATTATTGAATCTGATGAATATGAAAAAGGTGTACCAAAGATGTTAACTTTTGATTATGAAGGTAATGGTACTGTTAAAAGTCAATTTTCTAGTGAAACTATGAGAATTGTGGAAAGTCATATTAATGATTTTAATTATCATAATTTTAATTCTTTCATGGCTTCTCGTGGAGGAGCAGGTAATTATATTAAAAGTTTAGGTGGAGTATTTTCTGAATATTATGGTGTGCAACCAAAAGTTACTACTCAATATGAACTTCAAAAGGTATCTGAATATGTATTTGGACTAATGTATATTTGGGGATTTGATTATTATAATGGAAAAAAATATTGTAAATGGGGTGGATCTTGTGGCGGAAATACAAGTTCGCCTGATGCTTTCTATCCTGGAAGTTTGAAACATACTAGTGATGGATTATCTGATAGAAATAATTTTGATAATTTAATTACTGGTAGAAATGAAATTAATATGACTACTAACTGTAATTGGACTGTTGATATGGTTTATGTAAAAGCAGGAATATGGAGTAGAGGAAAGTCTGCTGGTTGGGTTAGTGCGTGCAAAGATGGAACAATAGATTTAAAAGATGCTATAGTTGGAGATGTTATTCATTTCTTTAAAAGTCCAATTAATAAAAATGCTTCGTCATCATCTTGGGCTCATACATGGTATCATGTTGCCTATGTAGGAGAAGTATATGATGATAGAGTAGTTTTCTATGATGGGGGAAGTTACTTTACAAATGGTAGAAATTTTAAATGGACTGCTAAAAAGACTGACTCTAAATTACATGGGGCTGATTATAATAATTGGGCAATATGTAGAGTAGTTAATTTATCATAAAAAAGAACTTGAATGAAGTGATAAAATAAATGTAGACAGTGTAAAAATAAAATGAACCCTTTGTCAAGGACTAATTAAAAAGAGAGATTCTAAATAATAGA
>CALYOH010000001.1 GCA_945228905.1 uncultured Caryophanales bacterium | reverse complement strand
TAACTTCCATCTTCACGACGAACGCCTTGACGACTACGAACGATAACTGCTTTTACAACTTTTCCTTTTGGTATTGGTGAGTTAGGAATTGCGCTTTTTACTGTTCCAACTACTACATCACCAATGTTACCTGTTTTAACTTTACTTCCACCTAACACACGGATTACTAATAATTCACGTGCACCAGAGTTGTCAGCAACCTTCATACGGCTTTCTTGTTGTAACATAGATTATTCCTCCTTCTCATCTAAGCGTTAAATTATAACTGCTTCTTTTACTATTTCTTTTAAATAGAAATGTTTAGTCTTTGATAATGGTCTAGTTTCAACTATACGTACAGTATCTCCAACTTTTGCTATATTTTTTTCATCATGTACACAATATTTTTTAGAGTTTTTAACTCTTTTGTGATATTTAGGATGGTTTTTATAAGTTTCTACTAAAACTGTAATTGTTTTATCATTTGCTGAACTTACTACTTTTCCAACAAATTCTTTTCTTAATTTCTTTTCCACTTACTTCTCCTCCTATTCATTACCTTCGCGTTCTTTTAGAACAGTTTTCATTCTTGCAACAGTGTGTCTTAAATCTCTTAATCTAGAAGGTTTTTCTAAGTTACCAGTTGCTTGTTGAAAACGTAAGTTAAATAATTCTTCTTTAGCTTCAACTAATTTCTTGTTGATTTCTTCAGTTGATAATTCTCTTATTTCCTTAACCTTCATTTGATTCACCACCATCTTCTTTTTTTACAAATTTAGTTGCGATAGGTAGTTTGTGTGATGCAAGTCTTAATGCTTCTCTTGCTGTTGCTTCATCAACACCAGCGATTTCAAACATTATTTTTCCTTCTTTAACTACTGCAACCCATCCCTCAACATTACCTTTACCTTTACCTTGACGAGTACCGATAGGTTTTTTAGTTAATGGCATGTGTGGGAATATATTTATCCAAACTTTACCACCACGCTTCATGTAACGAGTCATAGCTATACGTGCTGCTTCAATTTGGTTTGCTGTTATCCAAGCACCTTCTCTAGCTTGAAGTCCATATTCACCAAAAGTTAATTCTCTATTACCGCGTGATCTACCTTCGTGAGGTAATCTATGAACACGACGATATTTAGTTCTTGACGGTATTAACATAATTAATTACCTCCCTTAGTATTGTTTCTTTGTTTCTTATTTAGGATTTCTCCTTTATAGATCCATACCTTTACACCAATTTTTCCAAATGTTGTATCAGCTTCTGCTGTTGCATAATCAACATCTGCTCTTAATGTATGTAGAGGAATAGTTCCTTCTGTGTATCCTTCACTACGAGCCATTTCAGCTCCACCTAAACGTCCAGATACACTTGTTTTAATTCCTTTAGCTCCAGCTTTCATAGCGTTTCTAATTGCACGCTTTTGAGCCATACGGAATGAAGCTCTATTAGTAATTTGATTTGCTATAGATTCTGCAACTAATTGAGCATTTAAATCTGCTTTTTTAATATCAACGATTGAGATTTGAACATTCTCATCTGCAATCTTTGAAAGTTGTTTCTTTAATTTTTCAATTTCTTCTCCACCGTGTCCAATCATAACACCAGGTTTAGAAGTATGGATAACAACTTCACATTTCTTAGCATTTCTTTCAATCTCAACTCTAGCAATTCCGGCATTTTTAAGATTTTCTTCAAGATATTCACGTATCTTAATATCTTTATCTAAGTTCTTAGCGAAATCTTTTTTGTTACTATACCATTTTGCTTGCCAATCTTGATTGATACCAAGTCTTAGTCCATTAGGATTTACCTTTTGTCCCATTTTGTTACCTCCTTATTAGTTTCTTGTAGCCACTACTATATTAATGTGACTAGTTCTATGATTTCTATGTCCTATATGTGAACGTGAATCGAAAAAGTGACGTTTCATAACAGGACCAGCGTCTACTCTTGCTTCTTTAACATATAATGTAGCAGCGTCTGCACCATTATTGTTTACAGCATTAGCAATAGCAGAATTTAATACTTTAATTGTTAATCTTGCTGATTTATTATTAACATTACTTAATATGGTTAATGCTTCTTGAACATTCTTACCACGAATCATGTCAGAAACTAATCTTGCTCTGATAGGTGATACTCTTAGTCCTTTAGCAACTGCTTTTGCTTCCATATATTTACCCTCCTAGTCATTTTTATATTATTTCTTGTCTGAACCATGTCCACCAAATTTACGTGTTAATGCAAATTCTCCTAACTTATGTCCAACCATGTCTTCTGTTACATATACTGGAATAAATTCTTTTCCATTGTGTACAGCAAATGTATGTCCAATAAAATCAGGGAAAATAGTGGAACGGCGTGACCATGTTTTAATGACTTCTTTTTTTCCAGATTTATTTAATTCTTGAACCTTTTTTAATAATCTTTCGAATACATAAGGTCCCTTTTTTAAACTTCTTGCCATATCTTAATCATCCTTTCCTATTTACCATTACGACGACGTACTATGAACTTGTCAGATTGTTTTTTCTTACGTGTCTTTAATCCAAGTGCTTTCTTACCCCATGGAGTCATTGGAGCTTTACGTCCTACTGGAGCACGACCTTCTCCACCACCATGTGGGTGATCATTTGGATTCATAACTGAACCACGAACAGTTGGGCGAATACCCATATGACGTTTACGTCCAGCTTTTCCTATTTTAACTAATGATGAGTCTTCATTTCCAACTTCACCAACAGTTGCCATACATGTTCCTAAAACTTTTCTTTGTTCACCACTTGATAAACGAATCATTACATAATTATTTTCACGACCTAAGATTTGAGCTGAAGCACCAGCAGATCTTGCTAATTCTCCACCTTTTCCAGGACGTAATTCAATATTATGAATCATTGTACCAACTGGGATATTCATTATTGGTAATGCATTACCAACTTTGATATCTGCGTTTTCTCCAGACATAACTGTATCTCCTACAGCTAAACCTTTTGGAGCAATTATATATTTCTTTTCTCCGTCTGCATAACTTACTAATGCAATGTTTGCAGTTCTATTTGGATCATATTCAATACTTGCTACTGATCCAGGAACGTTAACTTTGTTTCTCTTAAAATCAATGATACGATATTTTCTTTTTGCTCCGCCACCTTGATGACGTACAGTTATCTTTCCTTGATTATTACGACCACTATTCTTTTTAATAGTTACTGTTAAATTCTTTTCTGGAGTGCTAGTAGTTATTTCTTCATTTACTAATGCACTCATTCTTCTACGTCCTGGTGTAGTAGGTTTATAATTTCTAATTGCCATATTTTATTTCCTCCTTCTAACCAAGATCAATTGTTTGTCCTTCTGCAAGTGTAACAATTGCTTTCTTTGTACGATTAGTTAATCCATAATAACGACCAACTCTTCTTTTTTTAGGTTTTACATTAATTGTTCTAATTGATGTAACCTTAACATTAAATAATTTTTCAATTGCTTCTTTAATTTCAATTTTATTTGCTTTAGGATCTACTTTAAAAGTATATTTTCCTTCGCTTTTAGCCATTTCTGATTTTTCAGTTATAACTGGTGCTTTTATTATTTCTAAATATTTAGTGTCTTTCATTATTTAAGCACCTCCTCAACATAGTTTAATGCATCTTCAGTAATTACTAATGCGTCTGTTCCAACTAAATCTAATACATTAATCTCATCTGCTAAGATTAAAACTAAGTTTTGAATGTTTCTAGATGCTAGAACGATATTATCATCAAATTCTTTAACTACTAGTAATACTTTCTTATCAGCTACGTTTAATCCTTCTAATACTTTTAATAATTCTTTAGTTTTTGGAGATTCAACTACTAGTTTATCTACAACTACTAATTCTTTATTAATAACTTTTTCAGATAATGCTGATTTTAATGCGATTTGTCTTTCTTTTCTATTTTGTTTTTTACTATAATCTCTTGGTACTGGAGTTCCATATCTTCCTCCGCCTACCCATTGTACAGCTCTAATTGAACCTTGACGTGCACGTCCAGTTCCTTTTTGTCTCCATGGTTTTCTTCCTCCACCAGAAACTTCTGAACGATTTTTAGTTGAATGTGTTCCTTGTCTTAATGATGCCATTGATAAGATGATTGCATCATTTAAAACATTATTGTTTGGTGTAATTCCAAATATTTCTTCGTTTAAATTAATGTCCTTTACTTTTTCACCTTTAATATTTAAAAGTTCTACTTTTTTCATCTACGATTCCTCCTTTCATCACTTATATAGTTTTTTCTTTCTTTATTATATATACTGTGATGATTTTATTCAGCTGGTGTTTCTTCAGTTGTTGTTTCTTCTACAGCTTCTTCTACTACTGTTTCTTCTACTTCTTCAGCAACATTTGCACTAGTTTCTACTTCTTCTACTGCTTCAACTGCTTGAGCGTAAGTAATTAAATCAGCTGCTGAATTCTTTTTGTCAGGTTTTTTAACTGCAGTACGAATCATAACTAATGATTTCTTTGGACCAGGAACATTACCTTTAACTAAAATTACACTATTTTCAACATCTACTGCTACAATTTCAAGATTTTGTACAGTTCTTTGAACATTACCCATTTGACCAGGCATTTTCTTTCCTTTAAGTACGTGCATTGGTAACATTGTACCTAAAGAACCAACACCTCTATGGTATTGAGATCCGTGACCCATAGGTCCACGAGATTGATTGTGTCTCTTAATAACACCTTGGAACCCTTTACCTTTAGAAGTTCCTGTAACATCAACAATTTCACCTGCTTCGAAAATGTCTACACCAATAGTTTGACCTAAAGTGTAATCATTTACATTAACTCCTCTGATTTCTCTTAAGAAGCGCTTAGGTGTTGTGTTTGCTTTTTTTGTATGACCAATTTCAGGTTTGTTACTTGATTTTTCTCTAATTGAATCAGTTCCAAGTTGAATTGCATCATATCCATCTTTTTCTACTGTTTTGATTTGAGTTACTACATTAGGTTCAACCTCAACAACAGTAACCGGAATTAATTTACCCTCAGTAGTAAATACTTGAGTCATTCCGACTTTCTTACCTAAGATTCCTTTCATTATTTTTTCCTCCATTATTTAGTTTTAATTTCGATGTCTACTCCGCTTGGTAAATCTAAATGAGCTAACGCATCAATAGTTTCCTTGCTAGGATTCTTAACATCAATAAGTCTTTTGTGTGTACGCATTTCGAATTGCTCACGTGAATCTTTATATTTATGAACAGCTCTTAAGATTGTGAACTTTTCAATTTCTGTTGGAAGTGGTACTGGACCAGAAATATTTCCACCAGATCTTTTAACAGTTTCAACAATTTTCTTTGCTGCATTATCTAAGATTCTGTGATCATAAGCTTTAATTCTTATACGAATCTTTTCTGTTGACATTTGAAATCCTCCCTTCGCCTATATCTAGTATAGACTTGCTCCGTGCAAATAACCCGATAGTTAGTTATCAACTTAACCTGGTGTATCGACAACCTTGCACATCTAAGCAGTCACACGTATTAAATTATAACAGGGATATTCTTATTTTTCAAGCATTTTTTTACTTTTTTTATAAAAAGAAAAATCTATTAATTTCACTTAATAGACTTTTTATACACTTTTTGACAAAAGTTTATTATCTTCATATTCTGATTGTGCTATAGCTTCTTTTGCTAAATCAGCTGCTTTTTCTTTTTTAGGTTTAATATTACCTACGTTTCTTGCTATAGTGACTAAATCTTTATCATCTTCATCTGTCCATAGTTTTGAATCTTCTCCATTTAACTCTTTTAATTTACTATCTGCTATCTTTTTAGTAACAAATCCTCCTACTGCTAAAACTGCAGTTGCTATTTCTGCTACTGGTCCTTCAAAATCAAATGGGCTTGCTAATGTTATCAAGAATCCACTTGAACTTATCTTAAAAGTAGTATCTCCTATTTCTTTTACTTTTTGCCATTTCTTCTTTTGTTTTTCTATTTCTTCTTCACTAGAGTCTATAACTATTGCTTTTTTACTCATATTAAGCTTGCTCCAATTTCTTTTTAATTTCATTATAATATGACAATACTTTATCTATATCTTCATCAGGTATGTCTTTTGTATAGTATATTCCCTCTTTTTTCTCAATTTGTACTATTACTATTTTATGATTATCTTGATCATCTTCGTATGAGCAAACTGCATATTCTTTATCTTCTACTTTGAATTCTCCTAAGATATCTGCTTTCATCTTTATACCGTTATATTCTACTTCCAAGTTATTCACCCTTTCCTTATTATATAAGATTATATATATTATAATTTTATAACAAAAAAAGACATCTTTTCAATGTCTTATATTTTTGTATTGTCAAAGCAAAACATTGCATATATAGGTATATATCTAATATCCTTTTTAGTAGAAAAGTTATTTTCAGTTATTCTATATGCTTGTGGAACTGTAAACTTCTTCATAAATACTGATAATGATTTTGCTTTTGAGTTTGACTTAGTTGTTATTTCTAATGGTATAATTTGACCCATTCTATTTTGTACTACAAAATTTACTTCTGCTTTACCTTCTGATTGATAATAATATAATACATAACCATTTTCTGCTAAAGTTTTAGCTATATGATTTTCATATAATGCTTCTTTTATACTTTCATCAGTCATTAATTGTTTATAATTTAAATGTAACATTGTATAAAGTAGGCCATCATCTACTGAATATAGTTTAAAGCTATCTTTATCTTTAAAACTACTTAGTGGTGATTTAATATTTTTTACTTTATAACTTCTATATACTAATTGATTATTAGTTAATTTATTGATACAACTTTCATATTCTTTTGCTCTTTTACCTGACCCGATTACTCCATATTGGAATTTTTTATTTTCTTTCTTTAATTGTTCTGGTAATGATTCTAATACTTCTATACCTCTTGGAATATCTATTAATGTAGATGTTATCGCTATTTCTTTCTTATATACATCAATTATTTTTTGTTTAATAGCATCTAATTCAAAAGGACTTTTACCATCTAATTCAGCTTGAACTACTTCTGGCATTCCTCCTGTTTGAAGATATATCATAAATAGTTCTAATGCTACTTTATGGAATGGACAGGTTTTCCTCTTTGTAAATGCTTCTTTAATTATATCTGCAAGATTCTTTTCGTTATGTGCCCATAGGAACTCCTCAAAATCCATTTCGTTCATTGCTTTAAATTGTAATTCTTCTCCCTTAAATTCATTAAGGTTTTCTCTTCTTGATGTTATTGTAATAATATGATACTCACTATGTTCACTACCAAATAGTTTTATTCCTTTTATTATTTCATTATCATTTATATTATCAAATATAATTAATGTATCTCCTTTTAGTATTGTTTCTCCTGATAATAATGATAATTTTAATATAATTTTATCTGTAGATTTTTCTTTTTTAAATAAATCTGTAATCTCTTTATTATTATCTGTATTGATATAAATAGTATTCTTATATTCTTTTTTACCAAATTTTAATGCTGCGAAAGTTTTACCTATTTGTTTTGGTCCATATAGTACTAATGGTTTTCTTATAATATCATTCTTCCATTTTAAGAAAAATCCTTCTATTTTACGCTCCATAAATTGTACCCTCCATACACATTTTATAATATAAGTATACTACTGTTTTACCATTTGTCAATTGTAATAGACTTTATCTCTTTATTTATAATACATTCTGATAATGTAGTTAGATATTCTGTATTTGTAGGTTTAACTTTACTTGAATCAATACTATATCCAAATATACTATTTATTAGATTAATATCTCCTCTATTCCAGCTTATTTCTATTGCATACCTTATACTACTTTCTATATTAGTACTTTTAGTATTATATATTTTAGCTATACTTTTATATAGCTCAATCGTTTTATTATTTCTACTATTAATTATTAATTCAACTGCTTTAACAATATATTCATATCCTTTTATATTTGAGGGGACACCTAAATTATGTAGTAGATCTGTAATTATACTCTTTTTATTTGTGTTTGAACTTATTCGTTTAATTTCTATATTGTCATTTTCACATAAATAATCTTCTAATATTTTTATTTGAAATTCGTCTCCTTCAACTATAAATATTCTAATCTTATCCATTCTAACCTCTATAATTAATCAAACATAATAATTATAGAATAAAAAAAGACAATTATTATCAAATTGTCTATTCTATTTTTCCAACTTGTTTAAAAATATTTGTAATTCTTTTGGTTTTAGACTTAATCCTCCAAGAAGATACCCATCTATTAAGCTAGATTTTTTTAATTCATCTACATTTTTTTCATTAGCACTTCCACCGTATAGAACTTTATTCTCTGGAAATTTCTTTTTAATAAATGTAAATACTTTATCTATTTCTTCTAATGTAGGTATTACTCCTGTACCAATTGACCATATTGGTTCATATGCTACTATTATTTTACTTTTTTCTTTTGCTTCTAATCCTCTTATTGCTGTTAAAAGTTCTGCTTCTAGTACATCTTCTACTTGATTAGAATTTCTTTCTTCTAGAGTTTCTCCTATACATAGAATTGGTGTTATATTATTTTCAATAAGTTTTTTTATTTTTTCATTAATATCATCTAGTGATTCTCTTTGATATTCTCTTCTTTCACTATGACCAACTATTGCATATTTAACATTATCATCTTTTAATTGTTTGGCTGATATTTCTCCTGTATATGCTCCATTATCATTTTTACTTACATTTTGACTTCCTATAAGTAGTTTATCTCCATATGTAAGACATATATTCATAAATGTTGGACATAATATTAATGTTGACTTTGTTTTTATATTATTTAGTTCTTTAAAATACTTTTTAAATTCTTGTCTATTTAAATTACTTTTGTTATTTAATGCTACTATCACTTAAATCTCCCCTTTATAGCTTTGATAATCTTTGAAATAATACCAAATCTATTTTCTTCTTGTTTTTCTTTTATAGCTCTATGATAAACTTCTAATACTCTATCTGCATAGTTCTTTGAACTATAATGTTCTGCTTGTATTCTAGCTTGTTTATCTATCTTTTGTAATTCATCTTTATTCTCATATAAATATAATATTTGTTTTTGATATTCTTCTTCTGTTTCAAAGAATAGTCCATTTAAATCTTCTGTTACCATACTTTGGAATGCTTCATCTCTCATACATACTGGTACTACATTAGAGGCCATTGCTTCTATTATCGTTAAACCTTGAGTCTCTGTTTTAGAGGCAGTTGCAAATATATCTGCTACATGATAATAGTATGGCATATCTCCCCATGCTGCTTTACCTGTAAATATAATATTTTCTTCTAAACCTAAATCTTTTGATAACTTCTCATATTTTTCTTTATCTGGTCCATCTCCAACAATAATTAATTTAATATTCTTATATTTCTTTACTAATTCATTTTGAGAATTAATTAAGAATTCAATATTCTTTTCTTCAGCAAGTCTTCCTACAAATAGAATTGTAAAATCTCTTTTACTTATATTTAATGTTTTTCTTAAATTATCTACTTCTTTAGGATCTACATTTTCTTTATAGAACCTTTCTACTTCTATTCCTGTAGGAATAATATGAATGTTCTTTTCAAACTTATATTTTTCTTTAAATAACTTATATATTTTATTAGTTGGTACTATAAGTTCAGTAGCTGTAGTTTCACAATAGAATTTAGATAAGTATTCAACTATTTTTTTACTAGATTTATCAAAATATCCTTTAGTAATATAATGAACATAATCTTCATATAAAGTATGATATGTATGTACTAATGGAATATTATATTGTTTAGCAAAAAGCCTAGCAAATGTTCCGATAGCGAATTCTGTTTGTGAATGAATTACATCTAAGTTCCAACTTTTTATTTTATTTACTGCTCTTACAGGATAAATACTAGTTAAACGGGAATCATATATTCCAGTTGGTAATCCAGGTATTTTTAATACTCTTTCTTTTTCATTATATTCATATTTAAAACTTTCTAGATTAGCTGTTACTACATATACTTCATGTCCTTGTTTTTCAAGGGCATTTTTTAACATTACTTCACTTGTTACTAAACCACTAATATATGGTGTATATGTTTCTGTAAAAATACCTATTCTCATTATTTATGTAGCCTCCTGTCTATATTAAATACAATAGCTCCTACTATGATTCCTAAATAATATGTTATAAATCTCCATACTATTAATACTGCACTTATTGTTTCTATTCCTATGAAATTTCCATAGAATTGAGTAAATCCATATTCTATACCACCACTTGCTCCTGGAATAGGTACAAATGCTCCTATTAGATATACATAAGCTGAAGAAGTAATTGTTTCTATACCTGTTAGTGTAGTTACTCCCATTGCTTTTGCTACAAATAATGGCGTTATATAAAGACAGGATAAACTAATAATATTTAATATTATTCCTGTACATATTAATTTATTATTTTTTATATCTTTAAATCCTTCATAATAGTCTTCAAATTTTTTATCTATATTTTTTTCATTTACTTTTGCTTTGAATAGTTTACATATTTTTAATATTATCTTTTTTATTACTTCTGATGCTTTCTTAGAAGTAGATATTAATAATAATACTATAATTACAATTATATTAATAATAAATCCTAAAAGTACTAGTTTTTGTAATAATTGTACTTTAGGAAATATATGGAATATGTAATTATATAATACTGCAATTGTTCCACAAGTTACTAATGCAACTTGATAGAATATAAAACTTTGAACGGCATAATTTGTTGCTTTAGGTAATGAAATATTATGTTCTGTTAACATATATATTTCCATTGGCTCTCCACCTGTTGAGAATGGAGTTACTCCATTAAAAAATTGAATTATAAGATTATGTTTAATTGCTTCTGTTATGTTTATCTTCTTTTTATCATTTACTATTAAGTAATTAACAAATCCTTTAATACAAACTGATAAATAATAAAAGACTATTGCTATTATGATATATTTTAAGTCAATATTTTTAAATGATTCTACTATATTATCTAGATTATCTTTTAATACTAGATATAATACTACTATTGTTATTAATAATAGTAGTATTGTATTCTTCTTAATACTATCTATGATTTTCATGTATATCTGTATGACTTAAAATATCTTCTTTTTCCATTAAGAACATTAGATTACCATCTTGTTCACCTATTGGTTCGTATCCATCTAATTCCATGTTCATTGCTAATTTATCATCTTTTGGAGAAATATTTACAAATACTTCTTCCATTCCTAAAGTGTTTAAGGCATAATTTGTTGCTTGTTTAATTAACTTCCTTTTTCTTTTTGTTTCTATAGGAGCAACAGTAATATTACAATTTTTTAAATCTTTTACTCCTTGTATTTGACAAAAGTCTCTCATTTTAGATGATTCTTCTATAAATAAACATGTATTTATTTCATTTGGATCTTGTCCTGTTTCTAGACTTCCTGATAAATTGATTTCATTTTCTCTTTGAAATTCATCTAATAATCTTATATGGTCTTCATTTAATGGATCAAATATAAATAATCTTTCAGCATTTGAATTATATGCGTTCAATCTTCTCACCTACTTAATTGCTTCTATTCCTGGTAATTTCTTTCCTTCTAGATATTCTAGTGTTGCTCCTCCACCAGTTGATGCGTGATATACTTTATCTTTATATCCTGCTTGAGTAGCAGCAGCAACTATGTCTCCTCCACCTAAGATTGTTTTTATATTATTATCTACTACAAATTTTAATAGATTGTCAGTATTCTTTTTATACTTTTCAAATTCGTATACTCCTAAAGGTCCATTCCAAATAACGATAGCTGCATCTTTTAAAATGTTTTCATATTTTTCTAATGTCTTACTACCAATATCTAGTCCCATTTCATCCGGAGCTATCTCAGTTGCTTCTCTATATTCTTCATCATTAGTAAATTCATGTGTTACTGCAAAATCTACTGGTAATTCGATTTTATCTCTATAGTTTTCTAACATTTCTACGCAAAAATCTATATTATTTTCATCTAATAATGATTTACCTATTTCTTTTCCTTGTGCTTTTAGGAATGTGAAGGCCATTCCTCCACCTATTAAGATTTTATCTGCTTTCTTTACAAGATTTTCTATAACTCCAATCTTGTCTTCTACTTTTGCTCCTCCTAAAACTACTACAAATGGATGTTCTGGACTATCTAATACACTTAGTGCTTTTAATTCTTTTTCTACTAGGAATCCAAATCCACTTGGAAGATGAGCAGCAATACCGCAGTTAGATGCATGTGCTCTATGAATTGTTCCAAAAGCATCATTTATAAATACTTCTCCAAGAGATGCCCAGTATTTACCTAACTCTTCATCATTTCCACTTTCTTTTTTACCTTCAAGATCTTCATATCTAGTATTTTGTACTAATATGATATCTCCTGGTTCCATTGAATTAACTGTTTCTTCTAGTTCTTCTCCTCTTGTATATTCACTAAATAGTACGTCTTTTTCTAATAATTCAGATAATCTTGTTGCTACTGGAGCAAGATTATTCTTATCTAAGTCTTCTATTTCTTTTACTCTTCCTAAATGTGATAATAAAATAATTTTTGCATTATGATCAATACAATATTTTATTGTTTCTAATGCTCCCACTATTCTAGTATCATCTGTTATTTTACCTTCTTTTATTGGTACGTTAAAATCACACCTTATGATAACTTTTTTATTATCAATATCTAAATCCCTTATTGTTTTCATTGATTATTCTCCTATCTACATTAAATTATACCATTTTTTCATATTAAAAAAAACACTTAAGTGTTTTCTTTTGTCTTAATAAGCTGTTAATTCTATATAAATTAATAAAACTGCTGCTATTATCATTAATATAACTATTAATATTGTAGGTACAATAAAAGTATAAAGTACATTTATTATTATTTAATCCTTCTGGATCAATATCTGTAATAGATTAATTATTTTTTTCCTGTTTCTTTATCATTGTATGTTACTTTCATGACATTTCCTCTTTTTATGTCATAACATACTTTAATTGTTCTTCTACATTATTAGTATATATTTTTACATTGTCTGGTATTTCTTCTAATTCTTCTTTACATAAAGTTAGATATTGAATATAGGCTTTTCCTTTATAAACATAAACTTCAATTTTTTACTATATAAGTATACTTCTTGATTAGCTATTATATCATGAGTAGTATATTTTTTGCTTCTTTAGTTTCAGGGTCTATATATTCTACTTCTATTTTGTAGAAATAATCATTTTCTGTATAGTTATAATGTGATTTTCCAAAGAATCTTCTTAATTGTGCATCTCATTTTAATTCATCTTTTTTAATAAAGTTATTGGCCATGATTTTATATATTTAACTATTTTACCTTCTACTTTTATTCCATATTTTACAATATTTTCGTGTCCTTTTTTATTACTATTTATGATTGTATAAATTATTATTGATAGTGCTGTTAGTATTCCAACTACTGAAATGATTTTAATTACATTCATTACTGTTCTATTATCTTCATAACATATGGTCTTATTAAATTCATATATATAAATAATAGATAGTTCCAAAAACAATTGTTCCTATGCATAATAAAATATTTTTTGATGTGTCTTTTTCTATATCATCTTTATAAATCATGTTATCAGCTTTCATATTCTATACTCCTATTCTTATAATCAATTTATCATTATTATAAAAATAAAAAAGGAGTAAACTCCTTTTATCTTGTCATTAAGTATTTAGCAGTTCTTACCATTTGAGCTGTATAACTCATTTCATTATCATACCAAGATACTACCTTTACTAATTGTTTTCCATCTACTTCTAATACACTAGTAGATAATGCATCAATTAGAGAACCACAACGTCTTCCAATTACATCACTTGATACGATTGGATCTTCTGTATATTCTAATGTTTCATTAGTATGAGCTCTTAACACTGCATTTACTTCTTCAGCTGTAGTATTTCTTCCTAACTCTAAAGTTAAATCAACAACTGATCCAGTTGGTACTGGTACACGCATTGCCATACCATCTAATTTTCCTTCTAGATTTGGACAAACTTTTCCAATTGCTGAAGCTGCTCCTGTAGAAGCTGGTACTATATTTGCAGCACATGCTCTTCCACGGCGAGCTAAATGTCCTTTCTTGTGAGCTATATCTAATGATGCTTGGTCATTAGTATAAGCATGAACTGTAGTCATGTATCCTTTAACGATACCAAATTCTTTATCTAATACATCTACTACTGGTGCTAAACAGTTAGTTGTACATGAAGCTGCAGAAATAATTTTTTCATCTCCTGTTAAAATTTCATGATTAACATTATAAACTACTGTCTTAACATCACCTTTTGCTGGTGCAGAAATAATCACATGTTTTGCTCCTGCATTAATATGTGCCATAGCTTTTTCATCTGATGTAAACAATCCTGTACTTTCAAATACTACATCAATATCTAAATCTTTCCATGGTAACATAGCTGGATCTTTTTCAGCATAAACTCTTACTCGTCTATCTCCTACTACAATATAATCTCCATCAGCATGAATTTCATCAATACGATAATTTCTATGATTAGTATCGTATTTTAATAAATATGCTAATTGCTCTGCATCAGTTAAATCATTGATTGCAACTACTTCAAATTCTGGATTTTCTTCCATTAATCTAAAGCATAATCTTCCTATTCTTCCGAATCCATTAATTGCTACTTTTATCATTATATTCCTCCTTATCCTACATATATTATTATACCTTTATTTAGAGTGTTCTTTCAATATAGTTTTTCTATTATTTACAAGTTTATTTGTAAAATAAAATATCCACAATTTCTGTGGATATTTTTATTTTGCATTGAAATAACTTCCTCCAATAAATTCTCTTATTACTGCATCTTCTGGAATAGATTCAGAAGGTATTGGTAAGAATAATCTTAAGAAGTTTATTAATCTTTTAGATTCTTCATATTGAGGAGAGTCTGGTTCTACTGAATATAGTAGTGGTTCTACGTATGTCTTTAATACTCCTATTTCATATATAGCAGCAGAATTTATTGTTGCATCACTTTCATCTTGATATGGGAAAATATATTTTTCTTCTCCTGCTCTTACACTTGGCCATTGTGCAATTGTATCGTCAACTTTATAATTTCTTGTTCTATTATCTCTTATTATTCTTCTTAATAATCTATTATCTGTGGTAGATATTCTATTATGATTATCCATATTTAATTCTGTTAATGGAGAAATATAAATCTTATATTTTTTCTCTCTACTTATACTTGTTAAGATATTTGTATCTAGTGAATGGATTCCTTCAATAATAATTATATCGTTTTCATCTAATTGAAGAGTTTTTCCTCTTTCTGATTTTCCTAAAGCAAAGTTATATTTTGGTAATGTTACTTTCTTACCATCTATTAGTTCTTGCATATTCTTATCAAATGTTTTTAAATCTAATGCTTCTAAGCATTCAAAATCATAATTTCCATTTTCATCTTTTGGAGTTTTTTCTTTATCTACGAAATAGTCATCCATTTCTACTGTTACTGGGTGTAATCCTAAAATATTTAAATATAGACATAGTTTTCTAGATGTAGTTGTTTTTCCTGATGATGATGGTCCTGCTAATAAGACTATTTTTACTCTCTTTCTATTATCATAAATATCTTTAGCAATAGTTAATAATCTATGTGCTTGAATAGTTTCATCCATTTTAATTAAGTCACTTATTTTACCAGTTGATACTATTCTATTTAAATCAACTGAGTTTCTTACTCCTATTAAGTCTGCCCACCCTCTATATTCTTCAAATACTTTGAACATATTTGGATGATGTTGATATTTCTTAATTTTATCATTTATATATACTGTTGGGAATCTTAATACAAATCCATGATCGTTAATATATGTTAAAGCAAAATCTTTTAGTTTACCTGTAGATGGAGCCATTAAACTATAGAAATAATCATACATATTACCCAATCTATATAGAGTAATATAATTATCTGTATTATATTTCATTACTCCAGCTTTTGTTGCATCTCCTATTTCATTAAAATAGTTCATTGCCTCTATTCTATCTATTGTTAATTTAGTAATAGGCATATCTTTCTTTATTACTTCTTCCATCAGAGTTTCTATATTATCTAATTTTACTTCTGTTAATTTAAAACTTGTTTTAATAAATAGACCTTTATCTAATGAATGTTGTACTTCTATTTTTGCACCATTACCATATAATTTGTTTATACAATATATTAACATGAAAACTAATCCATTTACATGTACTCTATTTCCTTCACTTGAAGTTAGATCAAGAAATTGTACTTCACAATCTTCTGATAGTGTAGATGATAATTCTTTTAGTCTTCCATTTACTTTAGCAATTATAATTGGATATTTAAATTCTACTTGATGTTCCATATAGATTTCTTGTAGAGTTATATCTTTACTATAATCATATTTTTTACCATTAATTGTTACTTTGATTTGTTCTATCATATTATCCCCTCTTTTTATCCAATTTAAGTATATCATAGAAAGTATAGAAAAATATCCTCAAAAACAATCGGTTTACACTAAAAAAAGAAACTATTTTGTTTCTTTATTTTTTTCAAATCTTTCAGCAAGTTCTTTTATCTTTCTCATTCTATGACTTATACCCGATTTTGTTAATGGTTTAGATGTTTCTAATGATATTATTTCTGCTAATTCTTTAAGAGATGCTTCAGGATACTTCTTTCTATATTCTAAAGCTACTTTTGTTCTATCATCTAGTAACATTACTCCATCATTTTCTTCTATTATTTCTATTTGATGTAATTGTTCATTCGCTGTTGAAAATACTTTATCCATATTGGCTTGTTCACAGTTATTAAGTCTATTAGTTTTATTTTTTTGATCTCTATATATTCTTACATCTTCATAATACATTACTGCTTTGTTAGCACCTAAAAGTTTTATGAAGTCACTTATTTTTTCTGCTTCTTTTATATATATCATATAACCTTTTTCTCTACTTAATATTTTGGCATTTAAGTCAAATATGTTTAATAGTTTTTGTATAAATACTGCTTCTTCTGGATGAATAGCAAGTATTTCCATATGATATCTTGAAGTTTTAGGATCATTAATACTTCCACTTGATAGGAATGCTCCTCTTAGATAAGCTCTTATTTCTTCATTTCCACCTACAATATATTCTGGAACTGTATCATTATTTAGACATAAATCTTCTATTATCTTATCTAATTTTTGATCTATTATTATTTGATATAGTGGTTTCTTACTAAAGTTTAGATTACTTATTGTTTCTTCTTTTACTTCTATATCATATATTAATTCTATTGATTCTTTTACTCTTTCAACTATAAAATGATTTTCTGTTGGAAGAGTTATTTCTTTTTTAGTTATTGTTCCATTATTACGAATATATGCAGATAATTCTGCTATTAGTTCAGATTTAGTACTTTTAATAGTAGATATTTCTTCTTTTATTTTTACTGTATATGACATATTATCTTAATAAGTATGAGAAGATTATAGAACTTAGTTTTAGACTATCATGTTTTAGAGTATTATCTGTATCTATTGTTACTAAGTCTTCTTCTATTAATTCTACTCCTAGCTTTTCTAATTTCTTTTTATCTACTAGTACTGGATCTTTTTGTTCTTCTGATGCATATCTTTTTGCCATTTCTTTACTTATTTTAGTTCCATTAGCAATTACTACATCTACTTTTCTATTATTTAAATATTTATTTAATAATTCTACATGGTCTCCTACTGTAAAGTTATCTGTTTCTCCTGGCTGTGTAACTATATTACATGTATACATAATTGGAGCTTTTGATTCATCTAATGCTTTCTTTACTTGTTTACAAATTATATTTGGAAGGATACTTGTATATAGACTTCCCATACTAAATATAATTAAATCTGCTTCTTTAATAGCATCTATTACTTCCTTTAATACTTTTGGTTCATGTTTATAGTAAATCTTTTCAAATTGGTGATGTGCTTCTGTAATTTGTTCTTCTCCTTCAATTACATTACCATCTTTATCTAATCCCATTAATGTTAGATCAGAATCTTCTGATATTGGTAAAACTGTATGTCTTACATCTAGTAATTTACTTAAGTAAGCTACTGAGTCTTTTAATGAACCTGTAATATCTAACATAGCTGTTAATATTAAATTACCAACTGCATGCCCATCTAAGTCACTTGATGTATTAAATCTATATGACATCATTTTCTTTATTGGATCATCTATTTGAGATAGATTTGTTATTACTTTTCTTATATCTCCTACTGCTGGTGTATGAAACTCTTCTCTTAATCTACCTGTTGATCTTCCATTATCTGACACTGTTATTACTGCAGTTATATCTACTGGGAAATCTTTTAATCCTCTAAGTAGATAAGATATTCCTGTTCCTCCACCCATTACTAATACTTTCTTATACATAAAACCCTCCTATAGTTTGTCTTCTTTATATTTATTATTTTTCTTTATTTTAAATAATAGTATTATTCCACTTATTATGAATATTATTGATACTAATTGAGCTACTTTTATTGGACCTAACATTAATGAATCTGATCTAAATGATTCTATTATTACTCTTACTATACCATACCATATTAAATATATACTTGTAAGAGTACCTGTTTTTATATTCTTTAGTTTTCTAATTACTAGTAGAATTATAAAACCTATTATATTTAAAATTGATTCATAAAGAAATGTTGGTTCTCTATAACTACCATTAATATACATACCATTAATTATAAATTTTGGCAAATGCATACTCTCTAATTTTGATAGAGAAATTATTCTTCCATATGCTTCTCCATTAAAGAAATTTCCCCATCTACCTATTGCTTGAGCAATTATTACACTTACTACTATTATATCTAATAATAGTAAAATATTTATTTTTTTCTTTTTACAATAGAATATTAAAAATAATAAAGTTGCAATTAAGCCTCCATGTATTGCGAGTCCTCCATTCCATATCATAAATATTTCTAAAGGACTTTTTAAATAATAATCTAAATTAAATAATACATAATATATTCTTGCTCCTAAAATACCTATTAATACTCCATAGAATAATATATCTATAATATCATCTTTAGATAATCCTTTTTTAGTAGCTTCTTTATAAAATAAGAAACCTCCTACTATTAAAGCAATTAATATGAAGAAAGAGTACCATTTAATTTGAAATATTCCAAAATCAAAAAGTACTCTATCCATGTTTCTTCACCTTACCAATTATTTTCTTTATTATTTTTTCCATTATAAAATTCATTATTGATAATAGTATTGCTGCAAAAAATGCAACGAAAAGATTTTTAACATTAAAGTGACTTCCTAGCAACCAATCTGTTAATTTTAGGATAAATACATTAATACATGGATAAAATAATCCTAACGTTAATCCTGTTATTGGTATTGTGAAGGATACTAGTATTGGTTTTATTGTTTTATTTAATACATATATTATTAATACCGTTAGTATTGCCCAATTTAGGGAATGATTTGTATCTATATATATGCTTTTAAATAAATTGGTTACTAAAATAAATACTATTGTATAACCTATCATGTATAGTAACCATTCTATAAATCCATTAATTCTTGTTTTATTATTTTCATTTATGATGAGTTGCATATTTCACCTCTATAATATCTGCTTTAAAAATTGTCCTGTATATGATTCTTTTACTTTAGCTATTTCTTCAGGTGTTCCAGTTGCAACTACAGTTCCTCCACCATCTCCACCTTCAGGTCCTAAATCTATAATGTAGTCTGCCACTTTGATGACATCTAAGTTATGTTCTATTACTACTACAGTATCTTTATTATCTACTATTTTCTCTAAAATTGCAAGTAAGCGCTTGATATCATCAGTGTGTAATCCTGTAGTAGGTTCATCTAGTACAAATAGTGTTTTTCCTGTAGCTTGTTTTTGTAATTCTTTAGCAAGTTTTACTCTTTCTGCTTCTCCTCCTGATAGTGTAGGAGCACTTTGTCCTAACTTTATGTAACCTAAACCTACATCTTCTATTACTTGTAGTTTTCTTTTTATTTTTGGTACATTTTCAAAGAATTTTAGAGCTTCTGATACTCTCATATCTAATACATCTGCAATATTTTTACCTTTATATCTAATATTTAATGTTTCTCCGTTATAACGTGTTCCATGACATACTTCACATGGTACATATACATCTGGTAGGAAGTGCATTTCTATTTTCTTAACTCCATCTCCACGACATGCTTCACATCTTCCACCTTTTACATTAAATGAGAATCTATTTTTTTCAAATCCATACATTTTAGCTTCTTTTGTATTTGTGAATAATTCTCTTATATCATCAAATACTCCTGTATATGTTGCGGGATTTGATCTTGGAGTTCTACCAATTGGGTTTTGTGATATTGCGACTATTTTATCTAAGTTATCTAGCCCTAAGATTTTATCAAATTTACCTGGATGTTCTTTAGATTTATTTATCTTTTGTTGTACTGCTTTTATTAGTATTTCATTTACTAGTGATGATTTACCTGATCCAGATACTCCTGTTACACATGTAAATGTTCCTAAAGGTATATCTACATCTATATTCTTTAAGTTATTTTCTTTAGCACCTTTAATCTTTAGGTATTTTTTATTACCTTTTCTTCTTTTTTCTGGTACATTTATTTTTTTCTTTCCACTTAGATATTGTCCAGTAATACTATCTTCACATTTCATTACTTCTTCTGGAGTACCAGCTGCTATTACTTTTCCACCTGAATCTCCTGCGCCTGGACCAATATCTACTAAGTAGTCACTTGCAAGCATTGTATCTGTATCATGTTCTACTACTATTAAAGTATTACCTAAATCTCTCATTTCTTTTAATGAGTTTATTAATCTCTCATTGTCTCTTTGATGTAGACCAATAGATGGTTCATCTAATACATATAATACTCCTGTTAAATGAGAACCTATTTGTGTTGCTAGTCTAATACGTTGTGCTTCTCCACCCGATAGCGTTCCTGCATTTCTACTTAGTGTCAGATACTCTAATCCAACATTTGATAAGAACGATAACCTATCTAGTATTTCTTTTATTACTAATCTCGCGATTTCTTCTTTTTCTTCTGATAATTTTAAATTTGTAAAGAAGGGCATTAATTCTTTAATAGACATTTGTGTTACTTCAAAGATATTCTTTCCACCTAACTTTACCGCTAAAACATCATCATTTAATCTTGCTCCATGGCATGCATCACATGTATGTTCTACCATGTAATTATCGAGCCATTCTCTAATCCAATTAGAGCTTGTATCCATATGTCTTCTTTCTAGTCTATTTACTATTCCTTCATAGAAGTCCATTTTATCTCTTTTTATTCCACCTCTTGTTGAATATTTTATTCTTATTGGTTCAGTGCTTCCATAAAGTATTATTTCTTGATCTTTCTTAGAAAGCTTTTTCCATGGTTTAGACATATCTATTTTATAGTGATCACATAAACATTCTAATTCCATAAATTCTATTGCTTCTGGATCATCTGTTAATGTTTTTATACATCCATCTCTTAATGATTTAGTTTCATCTGGTATAAGTAAATTTACATCTATTTGTTGTTTCATTCCTAAACCATTACATACTGGACATGCTCCATATGGGGCATTAAATGAAAATAGTCTTGGTTCTAATTCTGGAAGTGAGAATTCACAATATGGACAAGCAAATGATTCTGAGAATACTAATTCTTTATGATTTTCTCCTAATATTTCTATTACTACTTTTCCTTTTGATAATTTTGTTGCTGTTTCTAAAGCTTCAAATATTCTACTTCTAGATTCTAATCTTACTATTAATCTATCTATTACTACTTCTATATTATCTTTTTTATTTTTATCTAGAGTAATTTCTTGGTCTAAATCATGCATTTCTCCATTTACTCTTACTCTTACATATCCTTCTTTTCTTAAATTATCTAATAAGTCTTTATGTGTACCTTTTTCACCATGAACTACTGGTGACATTATAACTATTTTAGTTCCTTCAGGATACTCAAGTACTTTATTAGTCATTTCTTCTACACTTTGAGAAGTTATTGGTATATTGTGATTAGGACAATAAGGAACTCCTACACGAGCAAATACTAATCTTAAGTAATCATATATTTCAGTTACAGTACCAACTGTTGATCTTGGATTATTATTTGTAGTTTTTTGATCTATAGATATAGCTGGAGATAAACCTTCTATTGAATCTACATCTGGTTTTTCTGTTCCACCTAAAAATTGTCTGGCATAAGCTGACAGACTTTCTACATATCTTCTTTGACCTTCCGCATAAATTGTATCAAATGCTAGAGAACTTTTACCTGATCCCGATAAACCTGTCATTACAATGAGTTTATTCTTTGGTAGTTCTATATCTACATTACGTAGATTATTTTCTCTTGCTCCTTTAACTATTATTTTGTCCATAAAATCACCTACGTCATATTATATCATAAATATATAAAAAAAGAATAAGTTATTTACTTACTCTTTTTCTTGTACTTGTTTGTTTCTTTGGAGTTTTCTTTGTTACTGTACTTGCTTCTTTCATTGACTCTTCAAATACACTGTTCGCAACTTCTGCCATTCTTTTAGACATTCCATATTGAAACTTAATTTTTGCTATTTCTCCAAAGTCTTTTTCTAATCTATCTGCAAATTTACTACTATCTTTATAAAAATCTTCGGCATATTTTTGTCCCATACCTACAAAGTCATATGCTTCCGCCATAAATATCACCTTACCCTCAATATAAGAATAACATATTTTATTAATTAGTTCAATCTTTCTTTAAAGGTACATGATTTACATAATTTTTCACATGGCTTTCTATCTTGAAATGATTCTTTTAATTTTTTACATCTATCTGAATTTATTATTTCTTCTAAATCTTGATTATAAATATTACCTAAATCTATTATTCCATTTGAATCTAGACAACAAGGTACTACTGTTCCATCTACTAATATTGCAATCTGTGTTTTTAATGCATAACAGTAACCATTACTATTATAGTTATTAACAGTAGGCCATTCAAATTCATTATCTTTATCCACATAAATTTGTGGATTTATTTTAATATTATTTTCATTTTTAATTTTATCCACTACTTCTGGGGATAAATTATAATATTCTTTTATTTTATCCACTATTTTTGTGGATTTTTCATCCAACTCATTATTGCTTAGAGTCCATAATCTATAAATAACAGTTGTCTTTATATTTAAATCTTTAATATTATCAAATATATCTTCTAAAAAGTTTTCTTTATTATTTTCACAATGAAGTGAAAAGTTTATTTTATTTAGATTAGTACATAATCCCAATTCTTTACTATATTTATTAAATAAAGTTCCATTTGTTGTTAAATTTACTTTTAAATTATAGGTATTTGCTAGATTAATAAATTTTATAATATCTGGATGTAATAATGGCTCTCCTTTAACATGTAGATAAATATAATCAGTATAGTCTTTAATCTTATCTAGTATTTCTTTATATTCATCTAAAGACAAATATCTTCTTTTTTTTGTTACTTTACTACAAAAAGAACAATTTAAATTACAATTATTTGTTATTTCTATGTATATTTTTCTATACTTTTTCATTATTCTGATTTTAATTCAAATAAGATATCTCTTAATTCCATAGCTCTTTCGAAATCTAAGTTTCTTGCTGCTTCTCTCATTTCAGATTCTAGTGTTTCTATATTCTTGATTATTTCTTTCTTAGACATCTTTTTTTCTTTCTTATCTTCTACTATTGCATTGTTTGAAATAACATCTCTAATTTCTTTAATAATTGTTTTTGGTACTATACCATGTTCTTCATTATATTTAGTTTGGATTTGTCTTCTTCTATTAGTTTCTTCTATTGCTTTGGACATTGAATCTGTAATAGAGTCTCCATACATTATTACATGTCCATTTGCATTTCTTGCACATCTACCAATTGTTTGAATTAAACTTCTTTCACTTCTTAAGAATCCTTCTTTATCTGCATCTAATATAGCAATTAAACTTACTTCTGGTATATCTAATCCTTCTCTTAATAGATTTATTCCTACTAATACATCATATTTACCTGTACGTATATCATGTATTATCTGCATTCTTTCTAGAGTTTTTACTTCACTATGTAGATATGCTACTTTAATATCTAATTCTTTTAGATAATTAGTTAACTCTTCTGCCATTCTAATAGTTAGTGTTGTTATTAAGACTCTTTCATTATTATTAATTCTTTCATTTATTTCTCCAACTAAGTCATCTATTTGTCCTTCTGTTTTTCTTACTTCTATTGTTGGATCTAATAGACCTGTTGGTCTTATTATTTGTTCTACATATGTATTATTAGTATGTTCTAATTCATAATCTCCTGGAGTTGCTGATACATAGATTGCTTGATTTATTTTCGATTCAAATTCATCATATTTTAATGGTCTATTATCTAGAGCACTTGGAAGTCTAAATCCATATTCTACTAGATTTAGTTTTCTTGCTCTATCTCCATTATACATTCCTCTTACTTGTGGAAGAGTAACATGTGATTCATCTACTACTAATAAATAATCATCTGGGAAGAAGTCCATTAATGTAGTTGGTGTTTCTCCTGGAGCTCTTCCTGCCATTGGAGCTGAATAATTTTCTATTCCAGAACAGAATCCTGTTTCTTCTAACATTTCTATATCGTAATTAGTTCTTTGTTCTAGACGTTCTGCCGCTAATAATTTATTATTATCTTTTAGTTCTTTTAATCTATCTTTTAATTCTATTTTTATTCTTTCAATAGCTGCTTTTAATTTATCATCACTTACTACGAAGTGACTTGCTGGAAAGATAGATATATTTTTAAAGTTATTTGTTACTTTACCTGTAAGAGCGTCTATTTCAGATATTCTATCTATTTCATCTCCAAAGAATTCTATTCTATATCCAGTTTGATTTTGATAAGCAGGTATTAATTCTAATACATCTCCTCTTACTCTAAATGTTCCTCTTTTAAAGTCTAGATCATTTCTTTCATATAACATTTCTACTAATTTTGTTAATACTTGGTCTCTTTCTATTTCTTCTCCTACAGTAAGAGTTAACATTTTACTTTTATATTCTTCTACTTCTCCTATACCATATATACAAGATACACTTGATACTACTATTACATCTCTTCTTGATATAAGAGCAGATGTTGCGGCATGACGAAGTTCATCTATTTCATCATTAATAGATGAATCTTTTTCAATATATGTATCTGTTGAAGGAACATATGCTTCTGGTTGATAGTAATCATAATAAGACACAAAGTATTCTACTCTATTCTCCGGAAATAGTTCTTTTAATTCAGAATAAAGCTGTCCTGCTAAAGTTTTATTATGTGCAAGTACTAAAGTAGGTTTATCTACTTCTTTTATTACATTTGCAATAGTAAATGTTTTACCTGTACCTGTTGCTCCTAAAAGTACTTGTTCTTTCTTACCATCTTTTATTCCTTGTACTAATTCTTTTATTGCTTCTGGTTGATCTCCTGATGGAGAATATTTAGATACTAAATTAAACATATTATTCCCTCCTCTCGGTTATTATAACATAAAAATGCTTTATTCATATAAAGCATTTATTTCTTCTATTTTAGGATACCATTCCTTATTACTAATTATATGGTCTTTCATTTCTACTTGTTTTAATCCATCATAGAATCCTGATTTACCTTTTTCTCTACACGCTGCGACTGTGGAATCATAAAAATAGTATTTTCCATTATATTTAATAATATTCCACATATGTGGACCACTTGTTTCTCCTTCTACAGTCATGGATTCTATACCTATATTTTGAAATACTACTTGAGACGCTTTAGCAAATCCTGCACATACTGCATTTCCTTTTATAAATACATTATAAATAGACTGGTTCTTTGCTAAATATGTAAATGTATAATCATATTTAGTATTTTCTCCTATCCATTCATATACATATTTTATTTTATCTTTATCTGACATATTAATTGTATGTAGTCTTATATCATTAATTATTTTTCTAATTCTTAAAGTATTTACTTCTTCTAGTACTGGATTATCTATTGAATAATGAATACTTATATCTACTCTATTTTCTCCATATCCATAACTAATATAACCATATTGTAATAATTCTGGATGATCTAACATCATTGCTCTATTAGCAGTATCAAAATATCCAGCTATTATACTAGAATCTTTATTATCATAATTATTTAAATTTACTTTTATGTGTTTTTTTCTTTCTTTAATAGAATCCAATAATTCATCATAAGCTTTCTTTTCATATTTATCTAAATAATTATTATATATTCTTTGATCTGATATATAGATATCATTAGTATAATATTTACTTGTTCTATCAACACTTACTTCTAACATACTTGTATAATTTATATATACAAATATAGATAATAGAACTAATATTATTGTTAATAATTTATGTCTTTTAAAAAATCTCATATTAGTCCTCCATATCATATCTATATGTTCCAGAGAAATATGAAATAAATGGGAACATTATAAATGGTAGAATACATGTAATTAAACCTATAAATGGTTTCTTATCATATGCATCTGCTATTAAGAAAGGGATAAATATGAATACTAATGTTACTAAATATCCTCTTATTGGTAAAAATATTAATCCTAAAGATAATAATATTAATAGTAATGGATTTATTTCTAATATTTCTATTAATAAATAAACATTATAAAATGGTATTAATCCTTTTAATCCATTATATCCTGCTTTAGATAATAATCCTGGAAGTGATAAGTATAATGATACTAAATATGCTATTAATAATATTTTTATTATCATATTATCTCCTCTACTATATATTATCATAATTCAATATAAAAAGCATTTATTTAAATGCTTTTATTCTATCCTTTTGGAACATAATTAAATGGGTTAACTATATGACCTACATATGATCTGTAATAGTTACCTGGATCATCATAATCCCATCCTACATCTACTGACATTTCTAAGTGTAAGTGGCATCCTGTTGACCATCCTGTTGTTCCTACATAACCAATTACTTGTCCTGCAGTAACGTCTTGTCCTTCTCTTACGGCATAACCTGAAAGGTGTGTATATTGTGAAAATATCTTTCTTCCATTATAGTTATGAACCATTAAAATCATTTTTGCTCCATAAATATCTTTATGAGAACCTACATAGTATACTCTTCCATTTGCAACTGCTCTTACTGGATTTCCACATCCTTGGGCATAGTCTATTCCTTTATGTCCTGATGAACCATTCCAATAATAGTAAGTTGATATCCAATAACTTCCCGTTAATGGTTTAACAAAGCCATAGGCATTATTTCCTTTATCACAATCTACACCAATTACATCATCTGGTTGACATCCTATCCTACGATAGTAATTTACTCTATTTTGATAATTAGATAATTGGTTCTTTATATCAGGAAGCATTGCTGACATACTTGAAATATCACCTTTTACTTTTTCAGCTTCTGCTCTCATCTTTTTAGTTAATTCATTTAATTCTACTTTTTTAGCTTCTAAGTCTTTTTGTTTTTGTTGATTTTCTTTTATTAATCTTTTTAATTCCTTCATTACTTTATCATTATAGTCTGTTAATTGTTCTACAATAGATAGTCTATAAATCATATCAGTAATATCACTTGCACCAAAAGCATATTCTAAGTAAATATTTTCTCCATTAGAGATTTGGTAATATTCAATTAAACTTTTAGATTCTTTTTTCTTTTCTTTTATTTCTTCATTACTCTTTTGTATTTCTTCTTCTAGTTTTTCTATTTCTTTTTGTGCTTCTTCTATTTGTTTAGAATATTCAGCTATCTTCTTTTGAATAGCTTCTAATTCTGCTCTACTTTGACTTATTCCATAATTGGTATCATTTAATTCATTGGTATATTTAGTAACTAGATTTTCATATTCACGAAGTGTAACTGCGTGTACATTTGGTACTATAAATATTGATAATAATATTAGTAGTAATAGATATCTCTTCTTCATTAGATCTTTAAGAATCTCCTTACTGCTCCTGCACTACCTATCATACCTACTAAAATACCTATACCTAAAACTATTAATGATACTTGATATATAAATGGTTCTGGTTGAATTAATTTAATTAATTCTGAGAATAAATAACCATTAAAGTGTCTATAGAAAGCCATATATCCAAATGTTGTTATTGCAATTGGAACAATTGATCCAAATGCTCCTAAAATCATACCTTCTATAATAAATGGAGTTTTTATTGTAAAATTACTTGCTCCTACAAGTCTCATTATTCCTATTTCTTTCTTTCTTGATGATATAGTTAATTTAATTGTATTAACTATTAAGAAGATTGTTACTAATACTAACGCTGCTCCTATTCCGTAAGTTACTTTCTTTATTGAATCGAAGGCCGCTATCATTTTATCAACCATACCTTCTCCGTATCTTACTACTGAAACCTTATCTAGTTTTTCTATTTTCTCAGCTGTAGGTTTAATTTTTTCTATTTCTTTTACTTTTACTTGGAATGTATCTTTTAATGGAGACTCATTCTCATCAAAATTAGATAGTACTGTATTAAACACTTCTGATTCTGCTTGCATTTGTTCTTTTACTTCTAGTTTTGTTTGATATGTATATTTTTCTACATTACTTATTTTATCTAATTCATCTCTTACATTTTCCACATCTTCTTCTGTAGCATCTCCATCTAAGAATACGACTATTGTCATATCTTTTTCTATTTCTTTAGTGAAGTTTTGAACATTAAACGTTGCGATTATTGCAATGGCAACAATTATTAAAGTTATTGTTATACATGATATTGATGCTAAAGACAGACTGAAGTTTCTTATTACACTTTTAAAAGCATCTCTGATACTTCTACCTAACATTCTAAATAGCTTCATTGTTATAAGTTCCTTTCTGTTTAAAATTTACTAAGTGTCCATCTTTTAATGCAATAACTTGTTTTTTCATTTTATTAACTATTTTTTCATCATGTGTAGCCATAATAATAGTTGTTCCTCTTTGTTTATTAATATCATCTAATACTTTCATTATTTCCATACTCATCTTTGGATCTAGATTACCAGTAGGTTCATCACAAAGTAATAATTTTGGGTCATTAACAATTGCTCTTGCAATTGCAACTCTTTGTTGTTCTCCTCCTGATAATTGATCTGGATAATTATGTATTTTATTCTTTAATCCAACATCTTCTAATGCTTTTAAAACTTTTCTTCTTACTTCATCTTTCTTTTCACCAATACATTCTAGTGCGAATGCAACGTTTTCATATACTGTTAATTTTGGTAATAATCTATAATCTTGAAATACAATTCCCATTTTTCTTCTTATTAAGTAGACTTTTCTATCTCGTAGTTTTGCTACATCTCTTCCTCCAACTATTATTTGTCCTTTAGTTGGTTTTTCTTCTCTATATAACATTTTAATTAGTGTAGATTTTCCACTTCCTGAACCACCAATTATAAATACAAATGATCCCTTTTCAATTGCTAAGTTCAAATCATAGATAGCTGTAACTCCGTTTTTATATTTCTTTTCAACGTTTTTTACTCTTATTAAATCCATCTTATCTATTTCACCACCTTAGTATTTATATTATAACACATAAATTTAGTAAAAAAAAAGGAAAAGCTTTGATTTTCCTTTATTTTCCACCTTCTACTTGATATGAATCTGTTACTACGAAGAACGCGTCCTTATCTATGGCCTTAATTCCTTCTGTAACTTTGTAATATTCTCTTGATGGTATAACTGTCAACATTACTTTTCTATTCTTCTCCATAAAGCCACCTTTTACTTCAAATGTTGTTATATCATGGCCTAAAGTTTTAATAATATATTCTTTTACTTCAGAATCTTTTTCAGTAATAATATAGAATGCTTTATTATTAGATATTCCTAAAAGAACCTTATCCATTACTAAACTATTAATATAAAGTAATATTATTGCATATAATGCATTAGTTACTCCAAAGAAGAATGTTCCTAAAAGTACTACTATTACATTTAATACTAATGTAGATTTAGCTACTGATATTTTTTTATGTTCATATAATATTTGACTTATAGTAGAAAATCCACCTTGATTATAACCAGTTCTATACATTAATCCATTAGCTACTCCACTTAGTACTCCTGCAAATATAACCATTAAAAGTATATCTACTTCATTTGGTTTAATAATATTAGATAATGGTAGAGTTAATTGAATCATTATTGGATATATAATACTTGCTACAATAGAACCAATTGTCTTTCTATAACCTAAATACATTAAACCTATTAATGCTGTTGCGATTGATATTAATAAAACCATTACTG
Source organism: uncultured Caryophanales bacterium (assembly GCA_945228905.1). Taxonomy (GTDB): domain Bacteria; phylum Bacillota_I; class Bacilli_A; order RF39; family UBA660; genus UBA3789. Next base: position 61,567 of record CALYOH010000001.1, on the reverse strand, counting down.
CTGGATCTATATCAAATAAATAATATGTTATAGTTGCAATACCACCTGATCCTCCAGTAACTAAGCTTAGAGGTAGTAAGAAAATATTATAAATAACTGCTGATAAAATTATTGATATAAATAATAGTATTAATCTAAATACTTTATGTTTTTTCATTACTTTTCTTGCAATTGATTCCATTTACTCACCTCCAAATAATTCATATGAATCTGTTACTATGAAGAATGCTTCTTCATCTATTTCTTCTATTCCTTCCCTTAACTTATAAAAGTCTTTGGTAGGAAGAACTGTCATTAATACATTTTCTGATTTTCTCTTATATCCACCTTTTGCTTTAAATATAGTTACTCCATGATGAAGATATTTCATTATAAAGTCTTTTATTTCATCTTCTTTTTCGGTTATTATATAAAACATTTTATTATCTGATATACCTAATACTACTTTATCAGCAATTAAACTAATACAATATAGTATTAAAATAGAATATAACATACTATTAAAGCCAAAGAATACTGCACTTGATAAGACTATTAATCCATCACTACATAACATACTCTTTCCCATACTCATATTGGCATATTTAGATATTATTTGATTAATAATATCAGTTCCACCTGTAGTAAATCCTGCTTTAAATATTAATCCTGCACCAAAACCAAACATTATTCCACCACAAAGTGCTGATAATAATACTTTAGATGTATCTACTTGTAACCATATATTAATATGTTCTGTTGCTCTTACAAACATTGGAAATATAATAGACCCTAAAATAGAAGCTTTTGTTTTTTCTTTTCCTAAAGTAAAGTAACTAAGTATTAGTAAAAATATATTTAATGTAAATATTGTAGTAGAGTTTTGTATATTAAATAAGTTATTTATAATAACTGCTATTCCTCCAACTCCTCCAGGTACTAAATCATTTGGAGCTATAAATATATTATAAGATAAGGCCACTATAAAACATCCAATTACAAATTGGATTAATCTTGTAATATTTAGTTTATTAATTTTGTTTTCTAATACTAAGTATTTACTTTTAGAAAAACTATTCATTTTACAAGCCCCTTTTTAGATTTTCTTCTATAAACATATCTATGTCTCCATCCATAACTTTTGATACATTACTTGTTTCTACATTAGTTCTATGATCTTTTACCATAGAATATGGATGCATAACATAACTTCTTATTTGAGATCCAAATTCTATATTGGATTGTTCTCCTTTAATTTTATTTAATTCTTTTTCTTGCTCTTCTATTTTTATTAATAATAATTTATTTTTTAATACTCGAAGAGCTTGTTCTTTATTTTGTATTTGACTTCTTTCATTTTGACAAGTAACAACTATCTTTGAAGGTAGATGTGTTATTCTTACTGCTGAATCTGTTGTATTTACTCCTTGTCCTCCTGCTCCTGTTGAACGATATACATCTATCTTTAAGTCTTTTTCATCTATTTCTATGTCTACATCTTTATCTATATCTGGTGTTATTTCTACTGATGCGAATGATGTATGACGTCTATTATTAGAATCAAATGGAGATAATCTTACTAGTCTGTGTACACCTTTTTCATTTTTAAGATAACCATAGGCATTTTTTCCTTTTACCATTATAGAAACACTCTTAATACCAGCTTCATCTCCTGATTGATAATCTAGTAATTCTACTTTATATCCTTTTCTTTCACACCATCTTAAATACATTCTATAAAGCATACTAGCCCAGTCACAAGACTCTGTTCCACCTGCTCCTGGATGTATTTCTAATATACAGTCATTTTTATCATATGGACCGTTTAATAATAGTAATAAATTTAATTCTTCAGTTCTTTTACTTATCTCATTTATATTATCAGATACTTCATTATATAAGTCTTTATCTTCTTCTACTTCTAGTAAATCTAATACTTCTAAATTAGAATTAATATCATTTTTTATTACTTCTACTTTTGATATTGTATCTTTTAAATCATTTATTTCTTTTAATACTTTTTCAGCATTATCTCTATCATTCCAAAAATTAAGATCTTTAGTTTTATTTTCTAATTCTTCTATTTTTTTCTTTTTAGAATCTATGTCAAAGTGACCTCCATAGATTATTAATTATTTCATTATTTTTGTTAATTTCTTTTTTTAATTCTTTTATTTCCATAAAATCACCACTTTATTTATTATCAACATAATTTTAACATAAAAAGGACTATATGTCCTTATCTTTGTCAAATTCTTCTAAAAAAGAATGTTTCTCTCTATTTTTAGTATATCCTAACACACAATCTATATTTACATTATCTAGTGCTTTAAAAATATGATTATCAATATTTGTATTAGTTTTCTTTAATTCTTTTATTAAATCTTTAATTTCTCTACGTTTACTTACAAGTTCATGATTTTGATCTTGTTCTGTATATTTACATGCACAATTTAAAAATTCTAATTCATTATGTTTTTTCCAAGCAAGTACTGCGGATTCTTTAACAAGATACATTGGTCTTATTAGATCTATTCCTGGGAAGTTATCTGAATGTAGTTTTGGTAACATTGTTTTAACTTCTGATGCGTAAAACATTGATAATAGTGTAGTTTCTATTACATCATCAAAATGATGTCCTAAAGCTATCTTATTACATCCTAACTCTTTTGCTTTGGCATATAGAAATCCTCTTCTCATTCTTGCACACATATAACAAGGAATATCTTTAAAGTTTTTATCTACTACTTCAAAAATATCACTTTCATATATTTCTATAGGTATATTTAAATTTTTAGCATTTTCTTCTATAAGATTTCTATTTTCTTTCTTATATCCAGGATCCATTACTACATAATGAGCATTAAATGGATATTTACCATGAGCTTGTACTTCTTGAATTAATTTAGCTAATAAAAATGAATCTTTTCCTCCACTTATACAAACCATTATATTATCATTCTCTTCTATTAATTTATAATCAATTACTGCTTTAATAAATTTAGACCATATATCTTTTCTATATGTAGTAATAATACTCTTTTCAATATCTTTATATGTTTTCATATTATTCATTCCTTAATCTTTTTCCATTTACTAATGGATTTATATCTCTTACTTTTAAGTTAGGTAATTCAATATATGGTATTGAAGATGCTTCTATTGTTCTAAATTCTTTTAGTAACTCTTTTAAGAATGTATCTTTCTTACTATCAAATTTATTAAATATTTTTTCCTCAGTAGATGTGAATAACTCATCATATGTAATATAACCTTTATTAATAGAATATCTAGTTATTTTAGCAAGTAGCTCCATCATATAGTTATCTTCACTAGAATGACATACTTTATTTATAGTTTCAGAAAATTCATACACTTTGTTTGCGACTTCTTTTGATTTAAATCCTATTTCAGCTTCTTCATCTTCATTTTTATATATTTCTATATTATTAATTATCTCATTAATATCACTTAGTTCTATTTCTTTAGTCCAGTTATATCCAGTATGAATAATACCATCTAACCTATCAGCACATAATTTTGGTCTATCATTATCAACTATAGTGAATTCTTTAAATTCTACTATTTCATCTGCTTTTATTTTGTCCTCTCGTAATAAATTTAGTAGTGTTGAATCACTTTCTATAACTTTAAGCATATTTTTTTCTGTACTTTCTTGTTTATTATAGTCTTTATTCATATAATCAATTACATGAGAAAAACAAGGAGTACTTATATCATGAAATAGTCCTGCAATTGTTGCGGTCTTATCTTCAGTTAATTTATATACTAATAATGCAACAGTTAGAGAGTGATCATATCTTGAAATATACTCTTTAAAATTATATATATTCTTTGATGCATAATCCATTCCACAAAAATAACCTATTTCTTTTAATCTTTGTAGAGTTGGTACCTCTAAATATCTTTTTAAGAAATCTGGTACATTATCATAATTTAGTAATTTTAAATAATATTCTTTAAACATAATACCCTCCAGCACTTGATATTATAACATAAAAAAAAGGAGTGATAAATATCACTTCTTTAATTATTGAATTCCTAAATCCTTTAGCCAATCTTTTTCTGTTGTTGGATTTGAATCTTTCATTTCTTGAACTGCTGCTTCTGCAACACTCATTCCATCATCTAATAATTCATCTTCAGTAACATTTAAATGTCCTAGATTTTCTGCTTCAGAGATTTCTTCTTCTTTTTCTTTATCAACTATGACATCTTCAATCTTTAATCCATCATAGTTAGGATCACTTTTCTTTTCATCTCCAGTAGCTTCTACTACTACTTTATAAATATTATAGTCATCTACTAAAGAATATCCATCAATAATCATTGCAGTAAATAATCTATATTTATCCACTTTTCCTTCAGCATCAATTAGACTATATTTATATAAGTCTGTTAATTTTTGTGCGAAGTTAGATTGAACTTTATTAATATCTTCTAAGACATTAATAATTGGATTCATTATTGAAGTCTTAACTTTAAATGTAGCAGTTTTCATTTTTTCTATTTCTTCTGAATTCAATCCTGCTGCTGTTAAAGTACTTACTATTGCAGACTTAGTATAGTCATCTTGATTTTCATAATCTGCTTCAGTAAATTTATAAGTTTTTCCTAACTTATCAAAAACTCCTAATCTCTTAGCAACTTCTTCAGTAAGTAAAACTTCTTCCATTATTGTTCCAAAATATGTTAAGTTTGTTAAATCTGTATCTGCAAGAAATGGATTTAATATGTTAAATAAGTTAAAGTCATCTGATGCATTTTTACCATCGATAAGTGCAGTAGCAAATAATTTATATTTATCTACTTTGCTTAATGCATCTAGTAAATCATAACCATATGCATCTCTAATTTGACTCTTAACATCATCATTAATTTCTGCAGCCTTCTTAACTGCTTTAACAATATCTGAAATAAATGAATCGTCTACGCTGAAATCACTCTCTTTAAACTTAGCAATTTCATCTTCTGTATAACCAGCTTTTTTCATGTCATTGGTGATAGCATTTTGATCATCATCATCTAATGCATAGAAATCATCTGGACTAAATGTAAGTTTTATTAAATTATGGTGAGCATAAAGACCTCCACCACCAAGAGCTCCTGCTGCTGCAAGTCCAGCTCCTGCAATAATTCCAGCTCCACTTTGGTTTGTTGGAATTACTCCACCTGTAGGTGCAATTGCCTTTCCAATCTTTCCAACACTTCCAGTTAAATCTCCTAGAAGCCCTGCAAGATCTTTTTCTTGTTCTGTTGCAATAGCATCTGCAACTGCTTCTGCAGCGTTTGCTGCTCCCATAGTACCTGTTGCTGCTCCGCCACCTGAAACAATGGTGCTAATAGGTGTTGTATCTAAACCAGGTTCTGTAGAAGGTGATGGATCTGGTGTAAAATTTACATCTCCATCTACCGGATTTACTGTTAAAGGTTTTTTTAACTTTTGGATCATTGTTTGTAAATCATATTGATCATTTGGATTCTTTTTATCTATTAATAATGCGATTGCTAATTTATCTTTATTAATTGTTCCATCATCATTAAATATATCAAACCCATATAAATCTTTTAATTTTTGTCTAAGTGATGGATTTTTTTTGTATAATTCTTCTAAATCTCCTGATACGTTCTCTACAATTAGTTTAGGAACTATAGGCTCTCCATCTATAATTCTCTTAATTTCATCATCTGTGAAACCAAGTTCTTTTAATTTTTTTACAATTGCCTCTTTTTCTCCAGGAGGTAGTTTAGACCATTCTTCCGGACTAATTCCAAAATCTATTGGTAAAATGTTCCCTTCCCCATCAGTGAAGTCGTCAGTTAATATTGTTGTATCTAATGAGGTTCCTGAACCTGTTCCTCCGCCAGTTCCTACTCCATCTCCTATGTCAGTAAAGCCTGGATCTCTTTGTTGGTTTTGTTGTTCTACAGCCTGAGCTCCAGCAATTGTGTTATCAAGCCATGATTGACTATCTCCATCTGTTACAATGTTTTGTGCAAGTTTATCATTTACTGTCTTTAGTTCTGAAAAAACGGGATATTTGTCTTTTACTCTACTATCAATACCGAGCAATTCATCAATTAGCGCTTTAAGAGCTTTAGCATCATCATTTACATCTTTGACTGTTGATGATGCCCCATTTAATTCTAAAAAGTCGTATTTTGCTCCCATAAATACCTCCTTATACTATTGAACAGGTGTATAAGTACACCATTCATCTATTGGTTCTGAATCATCTATTTGATTAGTATATTCAATTCCATGTCCAGGATATGATTCTGCAACTCCAGCTACTTTACCGAATAGCTCCTCATAGTCATCATCAAGCCATTTCATAAGCCATGAAAAAAATCCACCAGTGTCTACATTACTTGGTATCAATGAATCATAGTCTATTGCTACTTTTTTTGAATAATGAATCGAATATGTTGCCTTATATCCCCCAAAATCATCATTTGATGATGAAATTTGTTTGGCCGAAGCATAAATCTTATAATTTCCTTCTCTTCTTTCGCTTGATGGTAGCCAACCAGTTTGATATCCATCAGCCGTGTATGTAATTGTCATTTTGTCATTCCATGAATCGACTTCTGTTCCATTTATACTATCAACATGTTTTTGCAATGCTCTAAGTTTAGACCTTTTCTTTAGTTCTTTTAAATCTCTATTATATTGGGCAATTGCTTCTCCAATAGTGTCTCTTTGTCCCTTAAGTGTTTCAATTGTGGTATCTATATCTATTGAATTTGTATTCATAGATCCCCAATTAGCTTGATATTCAAGTGAAGTATCACCTGAATTAAATTGTTTAGAATCGCCGGTATTACCTAATGCTGTTAATATTGAGCTTATATTAGTAGTTATATTATCTGTAATTGTTGGAACCCCACCTGTAGCTTTATCTATTAATGCCAACGCATCCGGTAAATTAATTCCTTCCGATTTAGCATATTCAATATTTGATGCACTGCTATTTTTCATAAAGGTTTCTAAGTCATCCATACCAACATTAACAACTGTTTGTTCTTCTCCCATACTATTTCCTCCTTTATTAATTGCTTATTAGTAAGGACTAACAATTTTAGTCCGCACTAATAAGAAATTACACAAGTAATTTCTTTATTTTGTCATCATTGCCATTCCGCCACCAACAAGTTTTCAATCTGTTGCAGCAGCTGGTCCAGATTTTAAGGCAGCTTCTTGTTTTTGATAGTTGTCATGTTGTGTTTGAGCTTCTTCGTTTAATTGCTTAATAATACTTTTAATTTGTTTATCTAAATTATCAGCAATTGTTTTCATATTTGTTTTGAAATTATCTGCAGCTTCACCACCATATACAGCTGCTACTGAAGTAGATCTTTCGTTTTGTAATGTGTCCATTACTGTAGTCATTCTAGTTTGGTATTCTTCCATTTTTGACACTAAATTTAACATTTTTTGGTATCTCATTCCTGATTTTGCCATATTTATTTCCTCCTATCTTATTTTATTATCTATTATGCAGCATTTTCAAAAGTGTTCCATGCATCTGCTTGATCTTGTAGGTTAGTTCCTACAGCTGCAATATTTTTTACAGCGTTATTGAAATCTTCATGTTTTGCTTCAATGTTATTTAAGAATACTGTTGCTTTTGGTCCAAACCAAGCTCTATTTCCAGTATCCTCTTCTCCAAGTTCGTCGTTTAGAGTTTTATACATTTCGTCGATAATTCCTGATAATGTAGTTGAATCGCTAGTTATATCTGTTGCGATTGCACCCATTTGTTCACTATCTTGAAATACTTGTCCTTCCATTTGTGGCATATGATCACTCCTTTCTATCAAATTTTATATGCCTTGTTATATGCAAAGTTTTCTACCTTGCTTATTTTAATATTATCATTTTAGACATTTGTTGTCTATTTTTTTTGTAAATTTACTGTTTATTTTACACTCCTATGCTGTCCATTATATCTTTTGCTGCTTTTTTACCAGCTTCCATAGCTAAAATAACTGTTGCAGCTCCTGTTACAGCATCACCTCCAGCAAATACATTTTTCATAGAAGTCTTTGTTCCTTCAACTTCTATTAAACCCCTATCTGTTAGTTTAATATTACTATCTTTTAACGCTTCATGATTTGGTCCTGTTCCTAGAGCCATTACTACCACGTCACATTTTACTTCATGATTTGAACCTTCTATTTCTTTAACTGATCTTCTTCCATCTTCTCCTGGTTCAGTTAATTCCATATTTACTACTTCCATACCTGTAACATTGTTATTTTCATCTACTAGTATTTTTAGTGGGTTTTGTAATAAATCAAATATTATGCCTTCTTCTTTAGCATGTCTTACTTCAGTTAATCTTGCTGGTAACTCTTCTTCTCCTCTACGATACATTAAGTGTGTTTCTACACCCAATCTTTTTAGAGATCTTACAGAGTCCATTGCAACATTTCCTCCACCTATAACATAAGCTGCTTTTGCTTCTTTAATTGGAGTTTTTGCTTTTTCTTTAAATGCTCCCATAAGATTAATTCTTGTAAGTATTTCATTTGCTGAGAATACTCCGTCTGCATCTTCTCCTTCAATTCCCATAAATTTAGGAAGTCCTGCTCCTGATCCTACAAATACAGCATCATATTCTTTGCTTAATTCTTCTAGAGATATTGCATTTCCAATTGGTACATTAGTTTTTACTCTTACTCCTAACTGTTTTAGACTTTCTACTTGATTATCTACAATACTTTTTGGAAGTCTGAATTCAGGTATACCATATGTTAATACTCCACCTGCTTTATGTAATACTTCAAATATTGTTACATCATAACCTTCTTTAGCAAGATCTCCTGCACAAGTTAGTCCTGATGGTCCACTTCCTACAATAGCAACTCTTTTACCATTTTTCTTTTTCTTAACTAATGATTTAAAGTTATTCTTTATTGCTTCATCAGCAACATATCTTTCTAGAGATCCTATTGCGATTGAATCTCCTTTAATTCCTCTTATACATTTAGCTTCACATTGTTTTTCTTGAGGACATACTCTTCCACAAATTGCTGGTAATGAAGATGTTTCTAAAATAATGTTATATGCTTTTTCTAAATCATCTTCTTTTATTGCAGAAATAAATTCTGGAATCATTATATTTACTGGGCATCCTTCTACACATTTAGGTATTTTACAATGTAGACATCTGCTTGCTTCTTTTATTGCTTCTTCTTTATTAAATCCTAACTCTACTTCATTGAAGTTTTTACTTCTTTCTATAGGATTTTGGACTCTCATTTCTACTTTTTCCATTCCTTCCATTGTATCACCCCTATTTCTTTCCTAGCATTTCATTCATTTCTTCTAGTTTTTTCTTTTCTTCTTCTTTATAGATACCCATACGTTTAAGTGCTAAATCGAAGTTTACTTGGAATCCATCAAATTCTGGTCCATGTATACATGCAAATTTAGGTTTTCCATCTATTTCACAACGACATGCTCCACACATACCACTACCATCTACCATTAATGGATTCATACTAACTATTGTCTTAATATTAAGTTCTTTTGTGATTCCAACTACATTTTTCATCATTATTACTGGTCCTATTGCAACACAGATATCATAATCATTTAAATGTTCATTAAGAATATCTGTTACAAATCCTTTATGTCCAAATGACCCATCATCTGTAGCATAATAAACATTATTTGCAACCTTTTCTATCTTATCTCTTATTAATAATAAGTCTTCTGATCTAGAGCCATAGATTACATCTACTTTAAATCCATGCTCATTTAAGTATTTTACTTGTGGATAAACTGGTGCAATTCCTACACCTCCAGCTATATATACAATTCTTTTACCTTTAAATTCTTCTGGATTTTTACAAATTTCATTTTCATTTCCTAAAGGTCCTGCTACTGCGAATATTTCATCTTTAATTGTAGTCATTTCTTCAGTAGAAGCTCCTATTACTTGGTATATTAAAGATAAAACTCCATTTTCTTTATCTATATCATATATAGTCAAAGGGATTCTTTCACTATCTTCTTTTGCCATAACTATTACAAATTGTCCTGGTTTAGCATTTTTTACTACTAATGGAGCTTTTATTTCTAATAGATATGAATTGGAACTTAATTGTTCATGTTTCAATATTTTATACATCACTGCACCATCCTCTATTCTTAATTTACTATTTAATTATATCATGAAATATAAAAAGATACTATTTATTTAGTATCTTTATCCAATTACCTATTGCCCATCTGGTTATGATATTTTACTTGCTTCATAACTAGTAACTTCTGCATCATAAGTTTGAACTTGCCCTTCAAAATAATTTATGTCTAAATATTGTTCACTTATTCTAGTACTGCTTGGTTCTTGTTTTATTGTTCATAAGATAAACTTCTTCTAACATTTGATAAATTTGATTCAGCTGTTGCCTTTTGACTTTTTAACTTTAAGTATGCTTGATAATGAGCATTTAGTTCACTTAAATATGTTTATATTTTTTTACTAACTATTTTACTTATTAATTTATTACATTTTTCACGTTGTGATTCTATTTCTTCTTTTACTTTTTTATCTAAATATAGTTTTTCTGCGTTATTTAATGATTCTTCAAATAAATCACAAATTCTTTTATATTCTTTACTATTATCTATTTTATCAAAAATTTCTTTTTGAATAATAAATTTCATATTTTTACCTATCTTTTATATATTTTAACTTTTCCTAAGTCTTTTGATTCTAAACTATAATCATAATCTTCAGATAATTGTTCTAAGTATCTAAAACTTGTTTTATTATAGAAACTTCTTAGTTTTCTTCTTGATCTTATTTCATTTGCTGGGTATATCATAGTTTCTTTTAATTCAGGTTCTGTATACATTTGAACTATTCCAGGTATAATTATATGACTTGCTATTTTATATTTTGGATTTACTGTAATATCTCCTTGATATAAATATATATCTGGTAAAGGTTGTTCTAATAATTCTCTTCTAAAATCTATTTGTATCGCTCTATAGTAATCATTACATTCATATTCTAGTCTATGTAATTCATTTAATAATTTTTCACAATCAATTACATCTCTATTATTTTTTAATCTTCTAATATCATGTCTTAATAAAGATAATTCTCTTTCTTTTATTATTCTTTCTTCATTACTAAGACTATTAATATTTTCTTCTATATATTTAATATGATCTAAATCATATAAGTATTTAGCAACATTAGTTTTAAAAGACATTTCAGATAATAGAGCTTTTATTTCTCTTATTTTTCTTAAATTTTCTTCTTGTTGGTACTTTTTATCTTTAATTCCTAAATCATTTACTATTTCTCTTATTATATTCATAATAGTCACCTCTAATTAAATTATATCATATTATAAAAAAAGACATCTTTGATGTCTTTTATGAAAATAAAGTTTCTTCTTTCTTATATTGTTTAGATATATAAAATATTATTACTACTGTATATAGTATTGTAGTTGCTATAACAGTGAATATTGTATTGTAATTTATATTATTTACAATTATTTCATTTAATAATGATCCACAGTTTGCGATTGGGATTAGATTAAATATTTCATTATCTATTTCTAGCATTTGTAATATATATGGAATCATTGGCAATAATGATATAAATTGTAATGATGATTGAGCTTCTTTATATGTTTTTGCATTTCCAGCAAGAGCCATACATATACCTGAGGCTAGAAGTGATGTTAAGAATATTACTAATACTACAAGTAATATTGATTCTAATTTTGTAGATATTATCATATCTTTATATGATACAAATAGTTTACTTCCTATAATTACTGTAGGAATAGATAATATATATGAAGCTAAACCTACAACAAATCCTAAAATAGAAGTTGCTAGATACTTACCAAGAACAAGTTCTGAACTTCTTACTGGGAATGTAAGTATTGTCTCTAATGTACCTCTTTCTTTTTCTCCAGAAGTTGCATCTGTTACTACTACAACACATACCATAACTACTATCATTATTAAGTATGTTATTACTAAACTAAATATTATTGTAGTCATTAAATTTTCATTTTCACTTTTTAGAGATTTTATTTCTATATTTAATTTATTAAATACTGTATTTGGATCTATATTTTTTAATAATAATTCTTTACTACCTAAAAGTTTATTATAAGATTCTAAATATGTAGTTGCATATGATAATACAAAGGCTCCACTATTTTGTGAATCATCTGCATATATTTTATATGTATTATTATTCTTAGTAATATATCCATCTATTTCATTATTTTTAAATGCCTTTTCTAATGACTTTTTATCATCATATTTTTTTGTTTTAATACTATCTATTTCTTTTATTATTAATTTTTCTTCTTTAGTTGGTTCATAATTAGTACCTATTAAATAATCGGATTCATTCATTGAATCAAACAGGAAACCAAATAATAATATTATAATTGGTATTATTAATGGATAAACAATTAGTTTATGTAATGATTTTTTATCTCTAATTACCCCTCTTAATTCTTTAAAGATGGTAGTTTTAATATTATTCCATTTCATTTTTATTACCTCCAATTAATTTGAAGAATGCATCTCTTATATTAGTTGTATCAGTTTGTTTTTCTATTTCTTTAGGCGTTCCTATTGCGATTACTTCTCCTTTATTTACTAATACTACTCTATCGCAGATATTTTCTGCTTCTTCCATATAATGAGTAGAATATATAATACATTTACCTTTATTTTTTTCTTCTTTTATAAAATCTAGAATAACTTGACTTGAAATAATATCTAATCCTGATGTAGCTTCATCCAATATATAATTATGAGGATCATGTAATACACATCTGGCAACTCCTACTCTTTGAGTTTGACCAGTAGATAGACTTCCTATTCTTTGATCTTTAAAAGATTCCATATCAAATCTTTTAACTACTTCATTTATTCTTTTATCTACTATATTTTTATCCATATCATAATATTCAGAACACATCTTTAATAATTCTACGCATGATATATCTTTATATAATTTAGTATTACCAGATAGAAAAGAAATTCTTTTCTTTATTTCTAATTCTTCTTTTTTATAATCTTTATTATCGATTATAACTTCTCCTTTTGTTGGTTTCATTATACCAGCAATTATTCTTAATAATGTTGTTTTACCCGCTCCATTTGGACCAAGAAGTCCCAAAATTTCTCCATCTTTTACATCAAAAGATATATCTTTATCTGCATAAAATTTAATCTTTTTATTTTTACTAATGTTTTTTTCAAATTCTTTTGATACTTTCCTTATTTCTATCATATTTACTCCTTATATTGTTTCTTACAATTAGTATAACATAAAAGAAAAAAGACTATTATTAATCTTTTTTTAATATTATATGTTGAGGTATACCGTCTTTATATATTTGTTTTATTTCTCCTTGAATAAGTGGTTTCATATAATCTATTAATTCTTGTTTAACGTAGTTATTTTCTACATCTATCCATTCTAGTGGTATTTTCTTTTCTACGTTAGCAATTTTATGAATATCATCAAACACTTCATATTTAATATTATATTTATTTCCAGGTTCTCTAGTCATAATAACCATTTTACCTGATTCGCCTTTGTATGCTAACTCTGCTCCTAGCTTTCCACATTCAATTGCTTCATCTAAATCTGTTTTTGATGCTAAATGAGATGCTGCTCTTTGTAATGTTGATAGAGTTATTGGTCTTGTTTTAATACCAAGCTTATCTCTTAGGATTCTACCTAAAGCATCGGCACATCCAACTAATTCTTTATGACCAAAAGCATCTGTTTGTAGGTTTGTATCTAATAATTCACATACAAATCTTCTATCTTCTGTTCTTATTCCTTCAGATACAGCTATTACTATATTTGATTTTTTCTTTAATAGTTCTTCTGTTTCTTTTACGAAATCATCTATATTAAATGCTACTTCTGGTAAATAGATTGCATCTACTCCTGGACATGTTTCATCTTTTGCTAAAGCAGCTGACGCTGTTAACCATCCTGCATGTCTACCCATAATTTCTACTATTGCTACTGTTTTCTTTGTATCTCCGTAACAAGCATTATCTAATATTACTTCTTTTAATGTGGTTGCTATATATTTACAGGCACTACCAAATCCAGGACAATGATCAGTTATTGGTAAATCATTATCTATAGTTTTAGGTACTCCTATAAAGTTTTGATGTTTATTGTGTTCTTTTGCATAGTCAGATAAAGATTCTACTGTATCCATAGAGTCATTACCACCTATATAGATAAATGAATCTATTGAATGTTTATCTAGTATTTCAAATATTTTTTCATATAAGTCTTCATGTTCTTCTACTTTACCCAGCTTAAATCTACAAGTACCAAGAAAACTTGATGGCGTTCTTTTTAATAATTCAAGACTTTCTTCTTTATTTAAATATTCATCTAAGTCTACTATTTGATCATTTAATAATCCTTCTATACCATTAAGCATACCATATACTTTAAATCCTTGTTTTTTAGCTGACTCATATACTCCTGCTAAACTACCATTAATAACAGCAGTAGGTCCTCCTGATTGTCCAACTATTAATTTCTTCAAATTGTAATCACTCCTTTTGTTTTGTCCTCTATAGAATTATATATTAAAAAAAAGACCATTTCTAGTCTTTTATTATTTTCATAATTTATTTAAGTCACCTTTTAAAGGAGTTATATTCCAACCAATTATTTCATCTTTAAATGGTTCATAAATATCATTTAATAAATATACTTTTTTCCTAAAATAAAATCCAAAAGCTATTTCTGCGAAACTATTTGGTCCTACATAATTATCAATTCCATTTTTTTATGTTAACCATTAAGATAGTGTCATTTTCTGGATCGGCTATTCTATCAAAATGTGCTCTACTTTAAAGCATTTTATCCTGTATATTTGCTCTTTTATACACTCAGTTACACTCCGCTTCACTAGCAGAACGTATCTAATTATGTATCTAAAATATTATTAAAATTTAAAATCTAAATAAACATAATTATTCATATCATATGATAAATTTTTATTTATCATGCTATTAGCTATTTTACAAAGCACCGATATCCTCTCGCCATTAACTAATGGATCAATATATCTTATCTTTGCACCATGATGAACATAATAGACATCTTTAGGTTCTTCTTTTGAAGTTTTTACTTTTGTAGCATTCTTCCAAAGATTAAAAATATCTTTATATTTAGATGATTCTATGATATCTATTACTTCACTTTCTTTTAGATTATATAAATCCTGTTTTGAAATTTTATGTTCATTATTTAATTTTTTCAAAATATCTGCAATAAATTGCATAGAATATCTAGTTCTATCCTCCCTATAAATTATAGATAATCTACTCGTAACTTTTACAAAATTTCTTGCTATTTTCTTTGTTTTAAATCCTAATTCCATTTCATTTTCCGAATTTTCTTGAATTTCTATGTCATTATAAATTTCTTTAATACTTTCTATATCTAATAATCCATAAGTAAATAGTGCGTTTGATAAAGAATATTCTAACCTATCAGCAGATAATCTTGGGGTATCATTATCTGCAATCGGATAAATATGATAATTATATATTTCTGATATTTTAATATTATCTCTTTCTAATAGTTTTACTATTTCATTAGAATTTTTTATTATTTCTGTTGTTAAATCTTCTGTTGATTCTTGTGTCATATAATCTCCATTCAAAAAATCAACACAATGTTTAAAAGCTGGAGTCGCAATATCATGAAATAATCCAGATAAAGTTTGTTTTTTATCTCTAGTAAAATGCCAAACAATTAATGCTACTGCAACAGCATGATCTAAACTAGAAAAGAAAAAATTGCTTTCAAACAAATTAGAATAAATAGTACCGCAGGTTACGCTTATATATTTTTGAGATAATAAATCTTTAGTATTTATGTAATCATTAAGCCATAGAGGAAATTCTGGTTCTAATATGTTGAAATATTCTATTATTCTCTTATCCACGCTTTCTAAATAATTCATATAATCAAACTCCTTATACAAGCAATTTTGTCAAATGTATTTTATCATCTTATACTATTTTTATCAATATAGGAACAGAAATCACCCATATCACTATGACAACGGTTCAAATCCTCTAAAAGCATTGAAAATACTATGCTTTTCTTATTTAATTTTCTCTCTAGATACGTTTTAGACACTGTCTCACAACGTATCTCAAAAGTATCTAAATTATTTCATTTTTCTAGCCTTAAATAGACTATAATCATCTTTATCTACATTGCTCGAAGTTATTTCTTGAAAGCCAACATTTTTTAATACTTCTATTTCATGTTCTACAGTAAGTGGCGTATCTATATGTTTATAATTTTCTATATTGTTTTCTAGCTCATATAATTGACCATCTTCTATTTCTTGTGTTAGAGCTATTTTATCACAATTTATGAACTGACCATTGTCTTTTAAACAATTATATATTTTTTTATATAGTTTTATTTTTTCTTCTGGTTTAAAATGGTGAAGTGCTGATGTAGATATAACTGCATCATAACTATCTCCAAATTCTACTTCAAAGAAATCGCCACATATAGTAGTTACATTATCTGCAAAACTTCTTTTTTTTAATTCTTCAAGCATATTTTCGGTAATATCTATGACTGTTACTTCAACACTTGGGAATAATTCAAATACATGAATTAATTCTAGTCCTGTACCTGCACCCAAGTCTAATATTTTTTTTGTTTCTTTATCTAGGCTATCTCCTAATGTTTTTTTAGTTTCTACATATGTACTATGTACATCATCATAAGAATCTATCTTTTCATTAAAGAATGTTCTTTGTTTTTGATTTCTTTCATATAAATTCATAATTATATCCCCCTTAAGTTAATTTCTATATTATTTTTAATTAAATCTTTGATTTCTTTATCAGTTAATTTAATACTATTAACACATAATTGTGTTGCGATACCATGAGTATAGAATCTTACTTCACGGTATATTTTTTTTGCATCTTCTAAAGATATTTTATATTGTTTTACCATTGCATTAATAGTTTCCTTGTTTCTATCAGTATTTAATACTTCACTTACTGTTCTAGAACCAGCAAGATCTGCCATAAATAATGAAAAGAATACATTTGGTTCTTTTTTTGCATAAAAAGCATATGCATAACTTATTGTATATAAATAATCTTTTATATCTATATACTTACGAATAAATGATGAGTAATCTTTCCTTAAATAGAATTTAAGATTCTCTTTATACATATCAAAGTTTTCATAATTTTTAAATATTGGCTGTGTTGAACATCCTATATATTTAGCAAGTTCTCTAACTGTTAGATTAGAGTAACCTTTTTTCTTTATAAATTCAACACTCTTTTCCAATATATCTTCTTTAGAAAATTTAATAGTTCTCGCCATAAACATCACCTCAAAAATATATAAAATAACGTTTGTTATTTTGTATATACACTACTTTACAATATTTGTCAATGTAAAAATAACGTTTGTTATTTTATTTAGACGATTTAATATGTTTTTTAAGAAAAAACATATCTAAAACGTATCTAACCGCCTTTTTTTGGTAAAAATTTCACATAATGTTGAGCAAAGAAAAATCTCGTAATTCCTTTATTATAAGGAAAAACGAGATTATTTACCACAACATTGTTTATATTTTTTTCCACTGCCAACTGCTGTATTCTTCATATATTTTGCAATGTTTTTCGTTTTTTGAACAATATAGTTATCTAAAAAGACTATTTAAAATAGTCTTTATTTAATTGTTTTTTAATTTACTTTATTTAGAGTAGCAGATGTATGACTTCCAGATTCAGTTAATCTTATTTTAGAACAATCATCTGAGATTAAATAACTCTTTGGATTATAATAATATGGATCTTCTTCTCTAGGACCAACTGTATGTTTTTCTTCGATCATAGTAATTGTATTTTCATTTATAGTAAATACTCCATATTGTTCACCATTTTCAACATTCCATGTGCCATCTTCTTTTAGTGTGTATACTCCGCTATTTTTATCTCCATTTACATAATATGTTCCATAACATCTTACCTTACTTGAAGTGGTATTGCTTTCTTCATTTGTTTGTGTTTGTTCTGTGATTGTTTGTTTTTCATTTTTTGAATTAGTTTCACTCTTTGAATCTTCTTCTATTATACACTTATTATCACTTAATAGTTTATCATATCCAATATAACATCCCATTCCTATGCATGCTAGCAATAAAATAACTACAAGTACGATTAATCCAACATTACTCTTTTTCTTTTCTTCCATTTAAATTACTCCTTTCTATTTTACATTTTAATTATACAATTATTTTATTTAAATGTATAGATACATGCAATTATATTTTCAAAAAAAGACCTTGATTGTTCTTTTTCAAGGTATCTAAATTTGTATCTAAAATTTAATTCAACTTTCCGTAATACATGTCACTAAACATTCCATTTTGTTCTATAAGATCATCAAATTTTCCATCTTCTTCAATCTTACCTTTATTAAGCACAATAATTCTATCACAATTTTTCAATGTAGTTAATCTATGTGCAATTGCAATAATTGTTGTATTATTTTCCTGTTTCATTTTTTCTATTTCAGCTTGAATATATTTTTCATATGTATTATCAAGAGCTGATGTTGCTTCATCTAAAATTAGTATTTTAGGTTTTCTTAAGAATATTCTTGCAATAGCAATTCTTTGTCTTTGCCCACCTGATAGATTATTTCCTCCTTCAGAAACCAGTGAATCAAATTTATCTGGAAGTCCATTTATATAATCATAAATATATGCTCTTCTAGCTGCTTCCTCAACCTCTTCAATAGAAACTTCTCTATCAATTCCATATGTTATATTTTCAAATATTGTTCCTGCAATTAAGAATGGACTTTGAGGTACTAATGCTATTAATTTTGATAAATCTTTTCTTGTTAAATTATCAATATTTTTATCATCAACAATTATTGTTCCATTAGCTTTTTCAAATTTACAAATTGATTTTATCAATGAAGATTTTCCACAACCTGATGGTCCAGCAATTCCAAGATACATTCCCTTTTCTATATCAATATTAAAATTATCTAAAATAATCTTATCTTCATTTTCAGAATAATGGAAAGTTATATTTTCCATGTTTATAATCTCATTTGTTGATTTATTCTCTGATTCTTTATTTATTGGTAAATATGAAAAGTCATTTTCTATTTCTACCATTTTAAAGAAATCTGTTGCTAAAACTGTACATTCAGAAACTTCATCAAATATTCTATGCAATTCTTCTAATGGTCTTAGCAATTGATTGAAACATAGATATGCAGTTAATACAGCACCAACTGATATTATATTCTTAGTTGCTAAATATGTAGAAATTCCAATTACTAAAACTGTAAATATAGCTTGGTTAATAAATTTCAAACAGTCATACATTGCCATGGCTTTATGATGTTTCATTTCTTTTGCTCTTAAAAATTCACCTTTGTCGTCAAATCTTTTCGTTTCGAAATCTAAACTATCACAAATTCTTATTACTTCTATTCCATTTATTAGTTCAACAATAGTTCCATCCATTCCTGATTTGCTTTCTAAGAGTTCTACTCTTATACCTTTTTGACTCTTAATTTGTTTTAAAACAATATATACTCCTATTGGAATAACTAATAACATTGGTAATGCAAGTGTAATAGGTAATGTTAAGAATATGGTTATAATTGCAGCAACTGCATTAAATATAGCTGGAGCAAAATCCATAAATAATAATTTTTCTAATTTAATAGTTCCATCTAAGCATCTATTAAGCCTTCCATGAATATTTCCAGTCATATTTTTTCTAAAATAAGATAATGGTGCCATCAATAATGATTTTATTACCATTCCTCTTGCTTTCTTTTCTGTTCTTGTCGCTGTATCTTCAACTAATACTCTTCTAAATATCTTTATTACTTCATTTACTACATTTACTACTAATATAAATACTAAAAATGGAATAACTTTATTGAATGATATTTCGTTTTTAGTTAATATATCATCTGTAAGCCATCCAATTGCTTTGGGTGTCATTTGAGCAAGTGCAGCAGAAACTATCATTATAATAATTATTAAAATAAATCTTAATTTTTGTTTTGTATCTAACAATTTATATATTTTTTTCAATACTTTTGTTAAATTATTCTTTTTCACTCTATTTCCCCCTTTAAAATTCAATTGCTTATTTTATAACATATTTTACTTAATTTTTCAAATATTAACAAATGACCACTACCAAAGCGAAAGCGGTCACTTAACTTAAATTTTCCTTGTTTTTCAATACTTTTATAGTTTTAAAATATTTTTAGATACAAATTAGATACAAAAAATCTCAAAAAAATGTATCTAAATTTGTATCTAATTTTAACTTTTTAGTTTATGTTATATTATAAAAAGCTCAAAAATCGGGTTTTCCTGTTATTTACCACAGCATTGTTTATATTTTTTTCCTGAGCCACATGGACATGTGTCTTTTACTATTTCAATCACTATAAATCTTTAATTTGTTTTATTTCTTTATATTTTATCCCTTATTTTCCCTATAATTCCCTTTAAGCACTATGAAGAAATGTGTATAAATAGGGATTTATAGTGAACAAAGTATCTAATAAGGTATCTAAATTTCTCTATCTTCAGTTCCGTTTTCTATCTATTTTATGCTCTTCTCTCTCACCAACGCAAATAGATTCATCCATATTATATCCTCTTTGTTCACATATTTTATAAAACTCATCCCAAAAATTTTCTTTAAAATTTTCAAAAACATCTCTACTTGATAATGATATTTTCATATGTTGTATAACCTCAAACATCTCCTTTTTAGAATAATCTCTAGATTGTCCTCTTCCATAATACACATCACGTAAGGCTGTTCTTATTACTTTACCACCAATTTCACCAACAACACCTGAATATGATGACTCTTTTCCAAATTCTCTACCATACCCAATTTTACCATCAATAATTCCTAAATGCGATGATGGAATATGAATTGACTGTTCATATTCTTGGTTACCTTTTATCATTTCATTTAATATATTAACATATTTTAATACTCTTTCTTCAGTATCAGCATAAATAACCAACATATCATTTTCTGGACACTTTCCGCTGGGTCTGCAGCTTTTGATTTTTAATAAATACGGTTGATTAACTTCTTCTAATTTACTTATAAAATCTGTTGTAAAACTCATTAATTGATCATAATTTATTGCAATATACAATCTATGTTTTACATCATCTGTATGAAAACTTTCATTATTTGCCGGAGACATTGTATAGCTTCTAAAATAATACCAGGCCATAGAAGTTGGATCAAAATCAAAACCATGTTTATCACCAAGTAGTCTTTCATAGTATCCAATAAATCTTTTTTTCTTATTTTCATCTCCAACATTTTTATCTCTTTTCAAATTTACCATTTCCCAATACTTTTCTGGAGAGATTGTTGATAAAAACTTCATAAACGAAATAAATGTCTTATTAGTTATTCCATTTTGGTTTTCTTGAATTATTTCTAATGGTAATTTTTCTATACTTTTTAAAAATATTTCTGCTTTAAATTTAACATTATTTACAAAAAAACTTAAATCTTCACTATGATTTGAATTTAAATCATAATTAAAATTCTTAGTTAACATTAATTTACCTTTTACTGGATCCATTTCAGATGTTAATAATAGTTTTAAGAATTCCTCACTATTCATTTCTGGTGTTATCATATTTTGTATTATTTCATCAAAGTTTGAGTACATATTACTACTCCCTATCTTTAATAATTATAGCATACTATTTTATAAAAAAGACACATCATAGCAAAATATAATGTGTCAAAAATTAAATTTTCAGGGTATCTAAAAGGTATCTAATTCCCTATTCTTCCCTATAAATTAATTTCAAAATCCCGCAAGCCCTTGTAATTACTTACTTTCCGCAGCACTGCTTATATTTTTTTCCACTGCCACATGGACATGGATCATTTCTACCAATCTTTTGTTTTCTTACTGGCTTTTTCTTTACTTCAGCAGCTTCTGAATCGTTTGTAATCATCTTTTTAGATGGTTCTTTTCTTTCTATATTTTGTCTTATTTCTGCTTTTAGTAAGAAGATTGCGACATCTTTATCTATCTTTTGTAACATAGATTCGAACATATCATAACCTTCCATAGTATAAGCTCTTAATGGATCTTCTTGGGCATATCC
Source organism: uncultured Caryophanales bacterium (assembly GCA_945228905.1). Lineage (GTDB taxonomy): Bacteria > Bacillota_I > Bacilli_A > RF39 > UBA660 > UBA3789. The sequence continues at coordinate 39,319 of CALYOH010000001.1, read as the reverse complement.
TCTTAAGTGAATACCTTCTCTTAAGTGAGACATTGTATTAATATGTTCCATCCAATAATTATCTAATACTTGTAGTGTAATTACTTTTTCGAATTCATTTGTTACTTCTTGTGGAATACCTTTTAGTTTAGATTCATACTCATCTATTACTTTTTTACTTAATAGATCAATTACTTCACTATCTGATAATCCTTCTATATCTTTTACTTTAATATCTTTTCTTAATAAGTTTTCATTTGTGAATTCTACAATATCTGCATAGTCTTCATCATCTAATACTCCATTTGGTGCTAAATGTGATTTAACTAAGTCTTCTACGTGATGTCTGAATGTAGTTAGAACCATTTCATGAATTGAGTCATTATCTAATATTTTATTTCTCTTTTCATAGATTAATGTTCTTTGATTATTCATAACATCATCATATTGTAGTAAATTCTTTCTTATATCGAAGTTATTTCCTTCAACTCTTTTTTGAGCTGATTCAATAGATTTTGTGAACGCTTTACTTCTAATAGCTTGATCTCCAATACCCATTCCTTCCATCATTGATGCGATTCTATCTGATCCAAATCTAATCATTAAATCATCTTTCATTGATACGAAGAATTGTGTATATCCTGGATCTCCTTGACGTCCTGAACGCCCACGTAATTGGTTATCGATACGACGTGATTCATGTCTTTCAGTACCAATTACACATAATCCACCTAAAGCTTTTACTTCGTCTGATAGTTTAATATCTGTACCACGACCAGCCATATTTGTTGCGATTGTTACTGATTTACCTAAACCAATCTTTGAAATAATTTCTGCTTCACGTGCATGGTTCTTAGCATTTAATACTTCATGAGGTATTCCTGCTTTTTTTAATAAACTACTTATTAATTCACTTGTTTCAATTGCAATTGTACCTATAAGTACTGGTTGTCCTGCTTTATATTTTTCTTTAACGACTCTTACAATTGCTGCATATTTAGCTTCTTTTGTTGCATATACTAAGTCTGCTTCATCAATACGGATAACTGGTTTATTAGTCGGGATTTCTATAACATACATGTTATAAATTTCTCTAAACTCTTCTTCTTCTGTTTTAGCAGTTCCAGTCATACCTGATAATTTCTTATACATTCTGAATAAGTTTTGGAATGTAATAGTTGCTAATGTCTTAGTTTCTTCATTGATGTTTACTCCTTCTTTTGCTTCTATTGCTTGATGTAATCCATCAGAGTAAGCTCTACCTTTCATTAAACGTCCAGTAAATTGATCAACTATTACTATTTCTCCATCTTGTACTACATAATCTACATCATTTTTCATCGCATAATTTGCACGTAATGATTGATTAATAAAATGTAGTAATGTTGCATTTTCTACTGCATATAGATTATCTATATGGAATGCTTTTTCTACTTTATCTGCACCTTTTTCAGTTAAGTTAACTGCATTTACTTTTTCATCATGTATATAGTCTTCTTCTTGTTTTAGACTTTTTACACATTTATCTGCACTTAAATATAGATTTTGGTTTTTCATTTCTCCACCAGAAATAATTAATGGTGTTCTTGCTTCATCTATAAGTACAGAGTCTACTTCGTCGATAATTGCAAAGTTTAATTTTCTTTGTACTCTATCTTCTTTTCTTACTACCATGTTATCTCTTAAGTAGTCGAATCCAACTTCATTATTTGTTGAATATAAGATATCACAGTTGTATGCTTCTTGTTTTTCTTGTGGTGATAATTCTCTTCCATTTACTCCTACAGTTAATCCTAAGAATCTATGAATTCCACCCATCCATTCAGCATCACGGCCTGCTAGGTATTCATTAACTGTAATGATATGTACTCCTTCTCCTGTTAATGCATTTAAGTATGCTGGTAATACAGAAGTTAAAGTTTTACCTTCACCTGTTTTCATTTCAGCAATATTACCATAATGTATTGCTAAAGCACCTAAAATTTGTACATAGAAATGTTTTTCTCCTATTACACGGAATGATGCTTCTCTTGCAGTTGCAAATGCTTCTACTAAGATATCTTCTAATGTTTCTCCATTTGCTAATCTTTCTTTGAATTCATTTGTTTTATTTTGTAGTTCTGTATCTGTTAACTTTGAATATTCTTCATCTAGAGCCATTACTTCATCTGCTATTTTAGCAAATCTTCTTAATTCTTTATATTCATGATCAAAGATCTTTTTTAATATTTTAATTGCCATTTCTCGGCCTCCTTGTCCTTCAAGATACTATTTTACCAAAAAAAAAGGAGAAATAAAAGTATTTCTCTCTTTTTGTATCTCTATTCAGACTCCATAACTCCATAGTTGCCGTCATTTCTCTTATATACAACTGCTGGTTGATTAGTTTCAGCATCTTTATACATAAAGAATTGATGACCAAGAAGTTCCATTTGAAGTATTGCCTCTTCTTCGTTCATTGGTTTTACTTCAATAGTCTTTCTCTTAACTATTTTATGAGTTTCCTTTTCTTCTTTTTCTTCTGGTAATTCTATTTCTGCAAAGTTAAAATCATAGCTTGGTTTTACTTTCTTAGACATAAGTCTTGTCTTATTCTTTCTAACTTGTCTTTCAAGCTTATCGATTGTCTTATCAACAGCAGCATAGAAATCTTCTTGTGTTTCCTCAGATCTTAGAATATATGATTTTAATGGTATTGTTATTTCTACTCTTTGCTCATGGTTGTTATTTACTTTAACTATGATGTTTGCACGTACTTCATTAATATTATCAAAATATTTATCTAACTTTTCTAGTTTTTCGTTTACGTAGTCTTTCATAGATTCAGTAATTTTAATTTTTTCTCCACGAATGTTAGTTTCCATAAAATCCCTCCTTCTTATTATTATTATAACACAATAAAATAAAAAACTACTAAAAGTTTAGTAGTTATTTATTTTTATGTATTTTTAATTTATTTAATATTTTCTTTTCTAACTTAGGATTCTTGTCTGAAATTATTGATGTATGGAATACAAACCATATTACTAGTATTGCAATTATTATATATATTAATTGCCACATTCTTGTAGCATATACTGTATAAAGTATTGATGCTGTGGCAAAAAGTAAGTCTACTGCATAGATTATTAGTACTGTTGCTGTTTGCGAAAAGTTCATTCCTAACAATTGATGATGTAGATGTTGTTTATCTGCTTGGAATGGTGGTTGTCCTTTTAATAATCTTCTTATTATTGCAAATAATGTATCTAGAATTGGTATTCCTAAGATTGTTACTGGTACGAAGAATGATATAAGTGCAGGTCCTTTAAATTCTAATAATGTTATTACTGCTATTATAAATCCTTCAAAAGTAGCTCCGTCTCCTGCAAATATCTTTGCTGGATGAAAATTATGGAATAGAAATCCTAAAGTAGATCCTAACATTATAAGAGTTAATATCATTACTAAACTACCAAATCTTCCTTGATAGAATCCTATGATTGCTATTGTAATATAGAAAATACTACAAATACCTCCACTTAGTCCATCTAATCCATCTATAAGATTTATTATATTTGAACAAGCTACTATAAATAGTATAGTTATTGGATAAGCTAATATTCCAAAGTTAATTGCATATCCGAATGCACTTATATAATCTAGTAATATTCCACCATAGAAAACTATTACTGATGCTGCTAGTATTTGAACTATAAATTTATGCATTGCTTTTATAGGATTAATATCATCTACTATTGAACATAATATAATTATAAAACTTCCTATAAGAATTGAATTCATTCTTACTGATTGTTCTCCAAATAACATATATCCAAGCAAGAATGATAAGAATATTCCTACCGCTCCAAGTTTTGGAGTTGCTACTTTATGTATATGTCTATGTTCTTCTTCTTCTCTTGGTTTATCCATTGCTCCTATATGTACTGCTACTTTTCTCATTAGGAACATTATTATTACTGAAAATATAAATGTAGCTAATACTATTTTAGAAGCTTCTAATAATTGTAATTTCATTTATTTCACTTCTTTCTAACAAAATTATACCATTTTCATAAATAAATACAAATAAAAACCAATCTTATGATTGGTCTTTTTCTAATAATTTAATATTATTCAATAGTATTCCTGTTCCTTCAGCTACACATGTTAATGGTGTTTCTGCTATTAAAACTGGTATTGTTAATTCTTCTTCAAATACATCTAGAAGTCCTGTAAGCATTGCTCCTCCACCTGTTAGAATTACTCCTTTTTCTATTATATCTGCTGATAATTCTGGAGGTGTTTGTTCTAATACTGATTTAGTTGCTTTTATTATTCTATTAACATCATCTTTAAGTGCTTCTTTTATTTCATCTTGTGTAATTGTAATTGAATCTGGTAATCCTGTTAATAGATTCTTACCTTTTATTTCTCTTTTTTCAGACTTCTTTGGTTTATATATATTAGCAAAATTTATTTTTATATCTTCTGCTGTTTGTTCTCCTATTAGTAATTTATATTTTTCTCTAATATATTTAATTATATCTTTATCTAATGTATTTCCTGCTATTCTAATAGATTCTGATTCTACTATTCCATTTAGTGAAAGTATTGCAATATCAGTAGTTCCTCCACCAATATCTAATACCATATTAGCAGTTGGTTTAGATATATCCATTCCTGCTCCTATAGCAGCAACTTTTGGTTCTTCTTCTATATATACTTTTCTTGCTCCTGTTCTTTCTGCTGCTTCTATAATAGCATTTTTTTCCACTGGAGTAATATTAGTTGGACAACATATTAGTATTCTTGGTCTTGCAAATAATCTTCTAGCCTTTATTTTATTTATAAAGTAATTTAACATTATTTCTGTTAATTCAAAATCTGCAATAACTCCATCTTTTAATGGTCTTATTGCTTCTATTTTTTCAGGAGTTTTTCCTATCATGTCATAAGCTTCTTTTCCTACAGCTATCACTTTTTTTGTTTCTTTTTCTATTACTACAACGCTTGGTTCATTTAAAACTACGCCTTTACCTTTAATATAAATAAGTACGTTAGCTGTTCCTAAATCTATTCCAATATCTTTTGTTAACATAATATTACCTCCCTTTTTTATTCTATCATATTATGATTATTTTCCAATAAAAAAAGAAGAAAATCTTCTTTTATAATATTTTTACTGATGATACAACATCTAATATAAAATTAGTTATTAAATATATCATAGATAGTCCCATTAGAAAGTACATAATTCTTGCTTGTAATGGGTTACAATTCTTTTTAAATAATGAGTTTATATTTACTGATTGCATTGCCCATATAACTATCATTGTTACTACAAAATATAACATAAATTTAGCTGTCATTATCTTTTTCCTTCATATTCAGTAATTTTATCTACTCTTCTATGATGTTTTTCTTCATCAGAAAATGGTGTACTAATAAAGTTAATTACTATTTCAAATGCTTTATCTAATGGAATTTGTTCTCCAAAAGCAACTATATTTGAATTATTATCATTTCTTGTTACTACTGCTTCTTCTTTAGTAGATACCTTAGCACAACGTACTCCATTTACTTTATTACAAGCAATACTTATTCCTATTCCTGATCCACAAATAGCTACTCCAAAGTCTACTTTTCCATCTCTTACTGCTTCTCCTAAAAGAAATGCATAATCTGGATAATCAGTAGATTTATCACTATTTGTACCGAAATCTGTAACATCAAAATTTCTTTTTGTTAATTCTGCTATTAATTGTCCTTTTAAATTAAATCCTCTATGGTCACTTGCAAATCCTATTTTCATACTTAACCTCTTTTCATTCTAATTATATCATAGTTAAAAAAAAGACTGAATATTATTCAGCCTCTTTTTTATCAAATCCATATTTTTTGTTGAATTTATCTACACGTCCTGCACGTGAAGCTCTTGCTTGTTTTCCTGTATAGAATGGATGACAAGCTGAACAAATTTCAACATTTATTTCTGGTTTTGTTGATTTTACTGTAAATGTATTTCCACAAGCACATGTTACTGTACAATCATAGTTTTGTGGATGTATTTCTTTTTTCATATTATCTCTCCTTCCGCCATGACAAATTGCTTGTCATAGTAATAAATGCGTTATTAATATATCAAAGTTTTCTATTATTTTCAAGCATTTTCAACAAAAAAGAGATTTTAAATCTCTTTTAAATTTATTTTTGCTCCTACATTTGTAAGTTTTTCTACTATTTGTTCATATCCTCTTAATATATGTTCTACGTTAGTTATAGTTGTTTTTCCTTCAGCAGTTAATCCTGCTGCTACCATAGCAGCTCCTGCTCTTAAATCTGTTGCAACTACTTCTGCACCTTTAAGTTTAGTTGGTCCAATAATAGTAGCAGTTTGATTTTTTACTGTAATATCTGCTCCTAACTCTCTTAAGTATGAGATATGCATAAATCTATTTTCCCAAATAGTTTCTGTAGTTTTAGACTTACCAGTTGCTTGTGTTTGTAATACTGTAAATGGTTGCTGTAAGTCTGTTGCAAATCCAGGGAATACAGCTGTTTTTATATCAGTTGCTTTATATTTATCTTTTTTAGATACAATAACATAATCAGCACCAATTTCTAGTTCTACTCCCATTTCTTCTAATTTAGATAAAAGTGCATCTATATGATCTGGAATTACATTATCAATTTTTAACATATTTCCACATAATGCTCCAATAATAATATATGTTCCTGCTTCTATTCTATCTGGTATTACTTCATGGAAACATTTATGTAAGTGATCTACTCCATCTATTTTTATTGTTGATGTTCCTGCTCCTGATATTTTAGCACCCATATTATTTAAGAATGTTGCTACATTAACTATTTCTGGCTCTTTTGCAGCATTATCAATTACTGTTCTTCCTTTTGCTCTTACAGCAGCTAACATAATATTAATAGTTGCTCCTACCGAAGCTATATCTAAATAAATATTTGCTCCATGTAGTTCTTCTGCTTCTACTATATATTTATTGCCTTCATTAGTAACAGTTGCTCCCAAAGATTCAAATCCTTTTAAATGTAGATCTATTGGTCTTGCTCCTATAGAACAGCCTCCAGGGAAATACATTGATGCTTTATGATATTTTCCAAGTAATGCACCCATAAAGTAATAAGATGCTCTTAATTTTTTTGAATATTGTTCTTCAATTTCAATATTTTTCATGTTTTTTGGATTAATAATTATACTTTCACTTGCTCTTTTTACTTCTACATTTAATGCTTCCAATATATCGCATAATGCATCAGTATCTGTAATTTCTGGAATGTTACAAATTGTTGCTTCTTCATCAGTTAAAATAGCTGCTGGAATTAATGCAACAGTAGCATTTTTAGCACCACTGATTCTAATAGTTCCTGATAACTCTCTTGCCCCTTCTATTTCCATTATTTTCATTTTCATTCCTCCAATATATATAAAATTTTATTAATTTAGATACTTACTCAACTTAATCATAGTTTAATTACTGTTTTTAGTCAATTAATATAACATTATATTACATATTTTAGTGTCAAATAAAAGGGATTTATATCATAAATCCCTTATTATAAATAACATTCTATCTTTGTCAGATAAATCTTTCTTTACACTTATTTTTATATTATCTAAGTACTTATTAGCAAGTTTAATAACATCTTCACTTTGAGTATATCCTATTTCAAAAGCTATAAGACATTTTTCTTTCATATAATCTTTTACTTCTCTTAATATCTTTTCATAACAATCCAATCCATCTACACCAGCATATAATGCTATATGTGGTTCATTATTTTTTACTATATCTTCTATTTCTTCATTATCTTTGATATATGGAGGATTACTTATTATTACATCATATTTTTTATTTGGTATATTACTTAAAAAATCACTTTCTATTATATTTGCTTTTGAATTTAATAATTCACAGTTTTTGTGGGTAACTTCTAGTGCTTTTTTATCTATATCAATTAAATCCACAGTTTTTGTGGAAACTTTCTTTTCTAAAGTAAGTCCTATTACACCTGAACCAGTTCCCAAATCTATTATATCCACAGGTTCTGTGAATAATTCATTAATAAGTTTTATTGTATTTTCTACTAGTTCTTCTGTTTCAAATCTTGGGATAAGTACATTTTCATTTATATAGAACTTATTTCCATAGAAATTTACATTACCCAATACATATTGTAGTGGTTTACCACTTTCTAGTGCTAAAACTTCTTTTTTATACAATTGAGCAGTTTTTATATCTACTGTTTCATTTAAACAAGTTAATAATTCTAATGGATTCTTGTTTATTAGTTCTGCTAATAAGATTTTGGCATGATCAGAGTGAATATGTTGTTTTCCATAGACTAATAATTCTTCTATAGTCATCTAATCTCACCTTCTTCTTAGTGCATATACCTTCTTTTCATCTTCAGTTCTTTGATATTCTTCTTTTATTGTTATTTCTTCTAATAATAATTCTAATTCTTTTGTTTCTATATGATTTGTTTCTTTTTTACATTTAGGACAAAATAACCATTTACGATGAAAAGTTTTCTTTTGTTTACTTTGTTTTCTCATAATAGGGAAAACACTACCGCATTCTGGACAAATTAAATCAGTTTTGATTGTTTTTTTATTCACTTATTTCTCCACTTAGTTTTCTCTTTTGATCTTCTTGAACTAAAGCATCTATTATTTCATCTAGTGCTCCATCCATAATTCTATCTAAGTTATTAGTAGTAAAACCAATTCTATGATCAGTTACTCTATTTTGTGGATAGTTATAAGTTCTAATCTTTTCAGCTCTATCTCCAGTACCTATCTTACTACGTCTTTCATTACCTTCTCTTTCTGCTTTTTCTTGTTCTTGCATTTCATAAAGACGTGATTTTAATACTTTCATAGCTTGTTCTTTATTTTGAATTTGACTTCTTTCATTTTGACAAGTTACAACTAATCCTGTAGGTAAGTGTGTTATTCTTACTGCTGAATCTGTTGTATTTACTCCTTGTCCTCCACAACCTGATGATCTATAAATATCAATTCTTAAATCATTTGGATTGATTTCTATTTCAACGTCATCATCTGCTTCAGGCATTACTAATACTGTTGCAGTTGAAGTTTGAAGTCTACCATTTGATTCTGTTACTGGAACTCTTTGTACTCTATGTGAACCTGATTCATATTTTAATAATGAATAAGCTCCTTTACCTTTAATAATTAATTCTATTTGAGCAAATCCTCCTGCAGTTCCTTCTACTGAGTTATATACTTGATATGAGAATCCTTTTTTCTCTGCATATCTTGTATACATTCTAAATAAGTCTCCTGCAAATATATTTGCTTCGTCTCCACCTGCAGCTCCTCTTATTTCCATAATTACATTCTTAGAATCATTAGGATCTTTTGGTATTAACAATACTTCTAGTTCTTTATCCAATTCTTCTTTTTCTGCTTCTAAACCCTTCAATTCTTCTTTTGCCATTTCTCCTAAATCTGGATCTTTAGTCATTTCTTTTGTTCCTTCTATATTTTCAAGTACTCTTTTATACTTTTTATAGCAAGTAACTATATCTTCTAATTCTGCAAGTTGCTTAGAATAGTCTTTTGTCTTTTTAATATCATTTAATACTTCAGGTTTAGTTAATTCTTGTTGTAGTTCATTATACTTAGCAAGAGTTGCTTCTAATCTTTCTATCATATTTTTCACCCATTTCTTTAAACAGTCCTATTATATCACATTTTACTTTAAAAAAAAGCAGGAATCCTGCTTTTATTGTTCTAATTCTAATTCATCTTCATCGATAACTACTAAATCTTTAAGTTCTTCGTTTGTTTCATCATCATATTCTTCATCTTCTGTATCGTCAAAACTATCTTCTTCGATTTCGTCATCTTGTGATGATAGATCTTCATCTTCTTCTTCCTCTTCATCTTCTTCATCATCAGAGATAATTTTAACTACTTTATCAGATGTATGATTACTTCTTAAATCCCATTTACCATTATCTAATAAGATAAATCTTTTATCTGTCGCTAAAGCTGTATAGAAATCAGCAATTTTGCTTTCAAAAGTTGATTCTGGTAATTCTAGTAGTTTAATAATTTTTTTATATAAATCTGCAGTATTTAGTATTCTCTTACTATCATCTAAAATTAATGCAGCTATATCCTTGTTTGATAATAATTCTAATTCTTCTTTTTTCATTTTAAGACTCATAATAGCCCTCCTAAATATACAAATTGCTTTGATTTGTTTATTAATTTTATTGGTACAATAAAATGACCAATAAATTTATAACATATATATTATTCTAACGCAACCTTTTTTTACATTTTTTCAGGTATATTAATTCCTAAAACATCTAAAAGTAATTTATTTACTTTATAAACTGTATCTGTTAGAACTAACCATGATTCTTGAAGATCCTTATTCTCTTCTGTTAATACTTTATTTTCAGAATAGAATTTATTATATAAAGCTGTCAAATTATATAGATATTCTGCTATATCATTTAGTGATTTAGAATCTATTGATTTGTTTAATATTCTTGGTAATTCTAACAAAGTAAGAATTATTTCTTTTTCAGAATCTCCTTTAATCTCTTTAGCTTCATCTGTATCTATATGATTTGCTTTATTTAATAATGATTTCATTCTTATAGTTGAATAAAGTAAATATGGACCAGTTTTTCCTTCTAAGTCTGCGAATTTTTCAACTTCAAATACATAATCTGTTCCACGATATGGTAATAAATCTGCATATTTTAATGCTGCAATTGCTACTTTTTTAGCAACTTCTGGTTTTTCTTCTTCTTTAATTGATTCATTAGTTATCTTTTTATATGTTTCTTGATAAACTAAATCAATTAATTGTTTTAGATTCATTACTCCGCCATCTCTTGTTTTAAATGGCTTACCATCTTTTCCATTCATTGTACCAAAACCTATATGTTCTAATACTACGTCATCTGATAATATATTTACTTTTCTTATTGCTCTAAAAATTTGGTCAAAATGTAAAGATTGTCTTCCATCAACTACATACCATATTTCTTTTGGATCATAATTCTTTTTTCTTTCTAAGATTGTTGCTAAATCTGTTGTTTCATAAGATGCTGATCCATTAGATTTAATAAATAGTAATGGTGGCATTGGTGCTTTATCATCTTCTTTAGCAACTTCTATTATTTGAGCACCTTCACTACTCTTTAATACTCCACTTTTTTCATATATATCTTTTAATTCTTCGAAGTATTCCATTTCATCGCTTTCACCATTCCATATTTCAAAACTAACATTTAAATCTTCATATGTTGCTTTAATATCAGCTTTAGAAATATCTACTATTTTTTTCCATAAATCATAATATCCTCTTTCATGACTTTGTATTTTTACTGTAATTATTCTTCCTTCTTCTAGATATGCTTCATCCTCTTTAGCTTTTTGACTTGCTAATGGATAAATCTTTTCTAGATCTTCATTAGATATTGGTAGTTCTACTTCTGAATAATCACCTTTATAATTTTCATCAAAATATGGTAGTTCTGGATACATTTCTTTTATTTCTTTAATTACAAATCCTAAAGGTCTTCCATAATCTCCTAAGTGAGCATCTCCTAAAGCATCATATCCTAACAATATTGCTAATCTTTTAAGAGCTTCTCCAATATTTGCACTTCTTAAGTGTCCTACATGTAATGCTTTAGCAACATTTGCTCCACCGTAATCTATAATTATTCTTTTCTTTTCTTTCTTATCAATATTAGAATGAACATCTTTATTCATTTTATTTAATATTTCTAATTTATATTTATTACTTAAACTAATATTGATAAATCCAGGCCCTGCTATATTAATATTTGTAAATCTATCATCTTTTTCTATTTCTTTTACTATCTCTTCTGCTATTTCTCTTGGATTCTTATGATAAGTTTTAGCTAATTGCATAGCATCATTTAATTGATATTCTCCAAGATCTTTTCTATTAGAAGTCTCTAAAGATAGATTTTCTACTTCATAGCCTGCATTTTTAACTATAGTTTTTAAACTTTCTTCAAATTCTTTTAATAAACTCATTTTAACTCCTCTATTCTATATATAAATTTTTCTTCAGATTCAAGAACTTCATATTCTACTTCAAAGTTTTTATTATCTATATCTATTCTATTTGTATTTATTTTCATTTCCATATCCATATCAAGTTCTTTATAATTAATTTTAATTATATTCTTATTAAAATCAAAGAACATCCGGAGATCATTTGTATCTCTTAATAATGTCTTATTATTATAATCTAGAGATACTTTTGTATCTTTATCCTCTATATATTTTAATACACCATCTTGATATATTCCAGTTAATTCTTTAACTGTATCAAATTCTTCATGATGGAGAGAATATTTAATATTAATTTTAGGCATAATACCACCCACTTCAAATTTATGAAATGATTATAACATAAAATGTATAAAATTGTTATAAATATTTGATTTTCTTTAGATTTTGAATATAATATTCAGTCGGTGAAATACTATGAAAATGATATAAGAAGAATTGTTAAGTTATATTCAGATTCATATAATTTTAATTTTTATAAATATCTTGTTATGAATGATATCTATGAAGATGATAATGAAGATCTATATAATGATAATAGTAATAATTTTTATACTTATACTTTTAATGTATGGAAGAATAATATTACTAGTATTAGTAAGGAAGTCTTTATTAGAACAATTAAGTACTAATACCATTAAGTATATTAATTTTACTTATTCTAAAACTAATTTAACTTTAAATACAAATCTTATATGTGATGTAATTAGAGAAAATACATTTACTATATTTGAAGGTAGACCTGAATTATATGATGATTTAAGAAATTATGTTCTATCTACTGCTTCAATGTATGGTATATCTGATAATTACTTTTTATATGATCAATCTAATGATAAAATGATACTAAAAAAACAGAAATTAAATAATTATTTCTGTTTTTTGTTTTATTGTATATTTATATGATATTTGTTATAATTTATATGATATGGAGGTTAATTTATGTTAGAGATTATAATTAGTATTATTGTAGTAGTTAGTATTATTCTTTTGATACTTACAATATTAAGTAATAAATTTAAATTAGCAATTATTAAGATTGAGAAAGCTGAAGAAGATATAGATATTTATCTACAAAAGAAAAAAGATCTATTAGATAGAACTAGACCTATTATTAAAAAAGAATTAAAGAAAGAAACTTTTCTAGATGCATTAGATAATAATTATGGAGAAATGGATTATTTTCAAAAAAATGATAATTTAAGAACTGCTTATAATGAATTATTTAAAGTAATTGATGAGAATGATAAATTGATGAAGAGTGATACTTTAGTATCTATTATTGAAGAACTTAATAATAATGAAGAAAATATTATTGGTTCAATTAAGTTTTATAATGATACTGTTGTAGTATATAACCATTTAGTTGTATCTTTTCCTTCTAATATTATTTCTTTATTTAGAAGATATAAGAAGAAAGAGTTCTATAGTAATGAAAAAAGAGAAATATTTGAAATTTTAAATAAATAGAAAGAAGGCTATTATGAATTTTATAGAAAGTGTAAAAGAAAGAGCTAAAAAGGATAAAAAGAGAATTGTTCTTCCAGAGAGTATGGATAGACGTACTATTGAAGCTGCTGATACTATTTTAAGAGAAGGTATAGCTGATATTATAATTATAGGTACTCCTGAAGAAATTAATAAAAATAGTGAAGGCCTTGATATTAATGATGCTACTATTATTAATCCTAACACTTCTGAATTAACTGATGAATTAGTTAATAAATTATATGAATTACGTAAGGAAAAAGGTATGACTTTAGAAGAAGCTAGAAGATTACTTTTAGAAGATTATATGTATTATGCTTGTATGCTTGTTAAGACTGGAAGAGCTGATGGTGCTGTATCAGGTGCATGTCATTCTACTTCTAATACTTTAAGACCTGCATTACAAATAATTAAAACTAAGCCTGGTGTTGCTTTAGTTTCAGCATTTTTCTTAATGGTTGTTCCTAACTGTGAATATGGAGCAAATGGTACGTTTATATTTGCAGACAGTGGATTAGAGCAAAATCCAAATCCTGAAAAGTTAGCTGCTATTGCTGCTAGTTCTGCAGATAGTTTTAAATTATTAGTTCAAGAAGAACCAATAGTTGCAATGCTTTCACATTCTACTATGGGAAGTGCATCTCATGCTGATGTAGATAAAGTAGTAGAAGGAGTTAAGATTGCTAAAGAAAAATATCCATCATATAAGATTGATGGTGAATTACAATTAGATGCTGCTATTGTACCTGAAGTTGCTAAATCTAAGGCTCCTGAAAGTACTGTTGCAGGTCATGCTAATGTATTAGTCTTCCCTGATTTAGATGCAGGTAATATTGGATATAAATTAGTTCAAAGACTTGCTAAAGCTGAAGCATATGGACCAATTACTCAAGGAATTGCCTCTCCTGTTAATGATTTATCTAGAGGATGTAGTTCTAATGATATTGTTGGTGTAGTTGCTATTACTGCAGTACAAGTACAAAATAATTAAATTTTTAATCCACAAATATTGTGGATTTTTTATTTATAAAAAAATATAATCCACATTTTTTGTGGATTATATCATTTTAAGCATTACATGAAATATAAAATCTAATAACATAGGTATTCCTATAATACATGTTATTATTATTTTTTTATTAAATTTTAATTTAGGTAATAACTTATTTATTAATGGTTGAACTGTATATAATAGGAATGTTCCTCCTATTGCAAAGTTTCTTGAGGCATCCCAGTTAACTCTTGAATTTATATTTAAGAAATCTTTTGTATAATCCCATAATAGATTGCCTGTTAATTTATCTATTGCGAAGTGAGATACATACTCTATTATGGTTGTTATTATCCAGATTGCTAAGAATACTAAGACTATTGTTATATTTAGTTCTTTTAATTTTTTATTATTTGATAATTTTAGTATTAAGAATACTATGCCTATACAGATAATATTTGCTAATAATAAGCCTATTCCAAATTTTTGGAGATATTCTACTACACTTAGTATTTTTGGAGTTGTAGTATACTCTATTATTGTTGTATAAATAAATGTTGTTATTGTTGATATTGATACTATTAAATTCATTGGTTTTTGTAATTCACGTTTCTTTGACATAAATTTATGAAGTAAAAATAATAGTATAAGCATTCCAAATCCATATATTGGTAGGAATGGTCCAATTAATACTCCTCTATTTATAAAATGTTTTGGAGGTACTACAAACCACATCCATAGTACTTCATATAACCATCCAATAAGTGCATATATACAGAATATAATATATATATTTGTAAGTTTATCTAAAAACTTTTTCATTATTCTATTCTCCAATCTATTTCTTTTATTCCATTCTTTCTTAAAAATTCATTTGTTTTAGAGAATGGTTTACTACCAAAGAATCCATTTCTTGCGGAAAATGGAGATGGATGAGCAGACTCTATTATTAAATGTTTTGGGTTTGTTATTAAGGATTTTTTATTTCTCGCATATGCTCCCCATAATATAAATACTACGGGTTCTTCTTTTTGATTAACTATCTTAATAACGTCATCTGTGAATGTTTCCCATCCTTTATCTTTATGTGAAGTTGGTTTATGTTCTTCTACTGTAAGTACTGCATTTAATAATAATACCCCTTGTTTTGTCCATGGTTTAAGTGAGTTATGTTTCGGAAATGGTATTTTCAAATCACTTTCTAGCTCTTTAAATATATTTTGTAATGAAGGTGGTTTTAATACTTCATTACTTACAGAGAAAGATAATCCTTCTGCTTGATTTGGTCCATGATATGGATCTTGACCTAAAATAACTACTTTTAAATTAGATATATCTGTATATCTAAACGCATTAAATACTTCGTTTTGTTTTGGATATATTGTCTTCTCTTTATATTCTTTTTTTATAAACTCTATTAGATCTTTAAAGTATTCTTTATTAAATTCTTCTTTTAGTAATTCATCCCAACCATTTCCAATCATATTATTCACCTATTCCATATTCTTTTAATACTGATTTTATATCATTAACATCATTTGGTTTAACACTTCTACCCTTAATACCAAACTTATTAGCAGTTTTAATATTATCTTCTCTATCATCTATAAATAATGACTCTTCTGGATTTAGACTATATTTTTCAATTATACGTTTATATATTGCGTCATGTGGTTTTATAGTATGATTTCTATATGATAATATCATTCCATCAAATAAATATTCTATATCTTTAATAAACTTTTCATACATAAAATCATTAGTATTAGATAATAAATATATATTATATCCTTTTTCTTTTAATTTTTTTATTACTTCTATAACTTCCTTTTGAATATACATATATTTATAATAGTTTCTCATAAAGTTTTCTACTAAGTTTTTATAAATATTATTTGTTCTATCATTTACTAGACTACATACTTCTTCATTTGTAATAAATCCTGAATCTATAAGTCCATATGTATTCCATTCTGGGGAATTTATTACATTCTTTATTAAAAATTCTTGAATTTCTATATTATCTGAGAAGTGTGATACTATTTCTTTCTCATCAAAAGTAACTATTACATTACCAAAATCAAATATTATATTTTTCATTATTTCTCCTATTTATGATAACTTTCATTATTATTTATTTTATATGCTCTATAGATTTGTTCTAAAAGGAGAACTCTAAATAATTGATGTGGAAAAGTCATTTTAGAAAAAGATAAGTGCATTTTTGCTTTTTCTTTTATTGAGTCTGCTAAACCATAGCTTCCTCCTATGATAAATACTATATTACTATTTTCTATTTGTATATTTCTTAGTTTTTCTGCGAATTCCACTGATTTATATTCTTTTCCTTCTATTTCTAAAGTAATAATATAGTCTTTATCATTTAGATGTTTTTCTATTTTTTCTCCTTCTAATTTTATTGATTTAGATTCTTCTACTAGTCCTTCATCTTTTAATTCTATTATTTCAAGATTAGTATATTTACTAATTCTTTTTTTATATTCATCTATTGCATCTTTTAAATACTTTTCTTTAATAGCTCCTATTGAAATTATTCTGATCATCTTTTTCACCTTCTTGAATCATTTCTTCTGGATTTCTCTTGTGTTTCATTTTGAAACATTCCAAATCTATCTCTCTAAATGAATATTCTATTCATTAGCCATCTTAACCATACTTCATTTGCTTTTATTATTCCTAAGTTGCCTCTACTAAAAAATATCTTTTTAGTTTTTTCTATTCCTTTATTATTTTATCCAATAGCAGATTTTATTCTTTCTTCTTCAATTATTTCTAAATTATCTTTCTCAGTAAAACGAAATAAACTTTCTTCATCTACTTCTTCTATTGATGTTTTTTCCATATTATACTTTAATCATTGGTCCTGCTTCATATTGGTCTGCGATTAATACTTTTATTTTTTCTGGTAAATTTTGTTCTTTTATAGCTTCTAAGGCCTTATCTGGAGTATTATTAGTTTCACTTAAGTGAGCTAATATTATGGTATTTGTTTTATCTCCAATTATTTTCTTTAAGTATTTAGCTGTTGTTGTATTAGATAAGTGACCTGAATCACTAATTACTCTTTCTTTTAAAAATCTTGGATATGGTCCATCCATTAACATTGTTTCATCATGATTACTTTCTATTACATATAAGTTATGATTAACCATTTTATTTAGATACTTTCTATTAATATATCCTGTATCTGTTACATAGACCATACTTTTATCATCTTGTTTTATAATAAATCCTACTGAATATGGAGCATCATGTGATGTATGTATAAGTTCTATTTCTACATCATTTATATTAAATTTATCTTCTATCATTATACATTTTGGATATGGTACAAGTTCTTTTAAACTTTCATACATTTCTTCTGGTATATATACATTTAAATTGGTCTTTTTTATTAGGGAAGCCAAACCCTTAGTGTGATCATTATGACAATGTGTTATTAATATTCCACTAAAATCATTAAAAGAAAGGGAATTTTCTTCTAAACTCTTTTTTAAAGTTAGGAAGGAAATTCCCATATCAATTATTAATTTAGTTTCATTACATATAACTATTGTACAATTTCCTTTTGATCCACTAGCAATTGTTCTTACTTTCATTTTAATAGAACGCCATAGCGTTATATGATGTTCCTCCCCTATAAGGGAAACCATGCCAGATTGCGAAATGTAAGTGTACTCCTGTTGCGGCTCCTGTCATACCCATACCACCAATTGCTTGACCTTTTTCAACGTAGTCTCCTGCTTGAACATATCTACATCCAGGACACATGTGTGCGTATAATGAATACCAACCATTGTGGTGGTTAATTATTATGTATTCTCCATTATCTCCATATCCACCTGAATAATATCCTGTTTTCTTCATTGATACTTCTACTGTTCCTGCCTGTGCAGCGAATATATTTGATCCATATCCACAACCTGCAATATCTGTTCCATCATGGAAATATCCTCCACGCCATCCATATGAACTTGAAATAGATGCACAAGTTGCTGGCCATCCCCATTCTCCTACAGTTGGAACAACAGATCCATATCCATAGTAATTTCTTTGTTTACCACCTTTAACTATTATTTCAGTTATAGGTTCTTTTATTACTTCTGTAGTAATAGGAGTTCTACTAGTTATTTCTCCATTTACTTTTAGAACTTCTTGAGTAACTTTATTTTCTCCTTTTACTCCAGCTTGAATTACTTCTGTTTCTCCTACATATCTATTATCATCATATCTAGTTTCTGTGCTATAATTCTTTTCTTCTCTAAATACTACTGTATCTTGTTCTACAACATTAAATTGTGGTTTAATCATACCTAAAGATACAACTTGTCCTTCAGCTAATAAACTGTTTTCATCTTGTAATTCAGGATTAGCAATTAATAATTCTTGTGTAGATATCTTATTATTAAAAGCTACATCTGGAATTGTATCTCCAAGTTTTATTGTATATTTTGCTTGATCTTTAGTAGTACCAAATAATAAATATTTACTTAATTCATCTTCATTTAAATAAATCTTTTTATTTACTGGAATTTTAGTCTTTTTAATAGTTATTTTATTTTTAATACTTATATCTTCAATATATTTGCCTACGTCTTCTATTTCTTTTTGAGTATTATTTGCATAATTTTCATAATCTTCTTCAGAAATAAATGATTTTACTGTATTTTCAACAGAATTTGTAAATACATTTTTTTCTATTACATATATCTTTTGTGTAGTTCCTTTTATAACTTTACCTGTTTCTGATTTAGTATTTAAGCCTTTTATTTTTACTACATATCCACTTATAGCAAATGGAGAAATATCTTTTATCTCTTCATATATTTCTTCTACTGTTTTAATACTTTGATCATATGTCTTTTCTTTTACTATATCTAGTTCTTCTGGAACATATACTTTATCAACATTATATTTCTTTTTTATTTCATTTTGTTTCTTATCAATATAGTTTTCTAATTCTATTTTGGATTTTATTAAACCTAAAGATTCTCCTTTTATATATACTCTATATAAAGTTTTAGGAGTACTTGATATTTTAGTAAAACCTGTAGTAATAAATATTGATAGTATTAGTAATAATATTGTGATTATTTTATATTTCTTTTTCATTAATTATTACCTTCCTCTTCACTTTTATCTTTTCTTAAATTTAAGAAAGTTGATGTATTTTTCTTAAATAATAATTCTATTGTAGCGGTTGGTCCATTACGATGCTTTCCTATTATTAATTCACTTATACTGTTATTATCTTCTGTTCTAGATTCTTTATTATAGTAATCATCTCTATATAAGAATGCTACTATATCGGCATCTTGTTCAATAGAACCTGATTCTCTTAAGTCACTCATTAATGGTCTCTTATCTTCACGTGCTTCAACACCTCTGGATAATTGTGATAAGGCAATTACTGGAACACCTAACTCCATTGCAAGTGTCTTTAAACTTCTTGAAATGTCTGATACTTCTTGTTGTCTATTAGAACCATAATTTTTTCCACCAGATATTAACTGTAAGTAGTCGATTACTACTAAAGATAGTCCTTTTTCACTACTTGCTAATCTTCTACATTTTGCTCTAATTTCTCCAATTGTTATACCAGGAGTATCATCCATAACAAGGTTTGTATTTGATAATTGACTTGCTGCTTCATTAATTCTTTTCCAATCTTGATTCATTAAGTTACCTGTTCTTAACTTAAATCCATCAATTTGACCTAAAGATGCTAAAATACGCATTGCTAATTGCTCAGCACTCATCTCTAAGTTGAATAATGCAACTGATTTAGCTTGTGTCATAGCAGCATGAGTAGCAAGATTTAAGGCAAATGCTGTTTTTCCCATAGCAGGTCTTGCTGCAATAATTATTAACTCATTTGGATGTAGACCAGTTGTTAATCTATCAAAATCATACCATCCTGTTGCTAATCCTGTTATTTCACCTTTATTTTCAGATAATCTTTCTAGATCACTTTGGGCTTTCTTGATAATATCTTTTATGCTTCTAAATTCACTAGCTTTTCTATTTTTAACAATATTTAAGATTTTCTTTTCTGAATTATCTAATATTTCATTAACTGTTTCATCAGTTCTATAACCATCTGATGCAATCTCCTCTGCTGTTTCAATTAGACTTCTCAAAAGAGCTGATTCTTCAACACTTTTAATATAGTAGTCTATATTTGAGGCAGTTGGTACAAAGTTTAATACTTCTGTTAAGTATTCAACTCCTCCTACATCATTTAACTCTTTTCTGTTTTTTAAATAGCTTGTTACTGTCGTTATATCTATTGGAGTTGCTTCTTCTTGTAAATCTACCATTGCTTGGAAGATTTTAGCATTCTTTTCATTATAAAAGGATTCAGAGGTTAATGTTTCTGTTGCTTTTTGTAATGCATATTTTGATAAAAAGCATGATCCTAAAACTGATTCTTCTGCTTCTAAATTGTTAGGTAATGCTCTTACTGGCATATTATCACCTCTATTTTATAACGTGTACTTTTATTTGTGTTGTTATTTCTGGATATAAATTAATATTTACATTATGAAAACCTAAAGAAGATATTGAATTTTTAATATCTATTTGGTTTTTATCTATTTTATATCCTTGTTTTTGTAATTCATCTTTTATTTGTTTTACACTAATACTTCCAAAGACTTTGTCTCCTTCTCCTGTTTTTACTTTGAATTCTAGAGTTACTTTTGAAAGGTCATCTTTTAGTTTGATAGCTTCTTTTTTATTATTTTCATCTTCTTGTTTCTTTTTTTCTAACTCATGATTTAATTTAGATAAATTCTCTTTTGTTTTTCTTACGACATAACCATTCTTAATAAGAAAATTTTCTGCGTAGCCATCTTTTACATTTTTGATTTGCCCCTTTTTACCTTGATTTTTTAAATCTTTGATAAAAATTACTTCCATTTTATTCTCCTTCTTCTTTTAATATTTTCTTTAATTCTTGTTCTACTTTACTGATTGTTGTATCTTCAAATGTTGCTGCTCCTGCTGTTTGGTCTCCTCCTCCACCTAACTTAGATAGAATCTTACTTATATCATAGTTTCCTAAACTTCTTGCACTTATTCCTATAGTATCTTTTCCAATTCTACCAACTACGAAAGATGCTTCTATATTATTAAAGAATAATAATGTATCTGCCACTTTAGCAAGATCTTCTCTTCTGTATTGTGTATACGGAGTTGACTTTGTAAATGCTATTTTACCATCAATTGTTTCAATTGAAGCCATTAATTTTTGTCTTTCGGTATATTCTTCAATATCTTGTTTTAATAAATATTGAACTTTTTTTGCACTTGCACCTAAACTAGCAAGATAATAAGCTGAATAATATGTTTCTGCAGATGTATTTAAAGTAAAGTTATTAGTATCTAAAACTATTCCTGATAATAGTATTGTTGCATAATATGATTCTAGTTCTACATCATAGTATTCTATTAAGTTTGTAATCATCTCACATGTACTAGATGTTTTAGTATCATCAATAATAGTTGCATTCTTAATTGTAGTTTTTCCTAAATCATGATGATCTATTACTAATTTTTTCTCTATTTTATTTAATACATCTTTATTTTGAACTAATTCAGTTTTATTAGTATCTAATACAATTAATAAATTCTTTGAACTTCTTGGATATAAGTATTCTTCAATATTTTCACTGCGAATAATATCAATACATCCTTCAAGCTCTCTTAATATTTTTTGAACTCCTAATTCATGATTCTTATCATCAATTATTATATAGCAATTCTTCTTTTTTCTTTTTAATACCATATACATTCCAATTTGGCTTCCTATGGCATCTAGGTCTAGATTCTTATGAGCCATTAAGAATATAGTTTTAGCATTACGTATTGCACTATTAAGTTTTCTTCTTTCTTTAATTATCCCCATAATTCCTCCTATAAACCCCCATTTTTATTATAATATAATATCGATTTAAAGTAAAATAAAAAAGGATATTGCTATCCTTCTATTATCTTGTATAAGGCATTAATGCTATTGCACGCGCTCTTTTAATTTGTTTAGATATATGTCTTTGATGTTCAGCACAGTTTCCAGTAACTCTTCTTGGTAAAATTTTACCTTTTTCGTTTGTATATTTTTTAAGTGTTTCTGTATCTTTCCAGTCAACATCTTTTCCAGTACACATAGCACATACTTTTTTCTTTCTTCTATTGAATTCTGCCATAATTTACCTCCTTCTTAAATTAGAATGGTAATTCATCGTCACTAATTTCAATACTTGAGCCGAAATCAGCAAATGGATTACTATCTACATCAGTTCCTTTTGGTTCTGGAGCATCTCCAAAATCATAAGGTGTTGGTTCTGCACTCTTCTCAGCAAAACTATTAGTATTAGTTGATGAACCTTTAGATCCTAAGAATTCAACGTTATCTGCTACTACTTCAGTAACATATCTTTTTTGACCATTTTGATCATCATAAGATCTAGTTTGAATTCTTCCATCTATTGCAACTTGACTACCTTGAGATAGATAATTTTTAACATTTTCTGCTTGTTTTCTCCAAACAACTATATTGATAAAATCTGCTTCTCTTTCTCCTTGAGCATTTGCAAAATTTCTATTTACTGCAATTGAAAATGAAGCAACTGCAGTATTATTTCCTGTATATCTTAATTCTGGATCTCTTGTTAGTCTTCCTATTAAAAAAACTTTATTCATAACTTACCTCTTTTTCTTAGTCTTCTACTCTTACAACAATATGACGAAGTAGACTTTCATTGATTCTAGCAACACGGTTAAATTCTTGTTCTGCTTCTTTTGATGCTTCAACTGTTAATAAGAAATAGTAACCAGTATTAAATTTCTTAATTTCATAAGCTAATTCTTTTTGTCCCATTGCTTTTTCGTCTAAAACTTTTACTTTTGCGTCTGTTAAAACCTTTTTCATTTCTTCAGCTGTCTTTTTGATTTCAGTTTCCTCCATATCAGGTCTTACTACAAACATAATTTCATATTTATTCATTATTTGCACCTCCTTTTGGACTTATGACTATTCATACGAATAGTAAGGAGTATTTAAAATACTCGAACGTATTATAACAAATATCTTTATTTGATGCAAGTGTACTAATTAAAAAAAGTAGATTTTTATTTATAATAAAAACCTACTATATTTTGACCAACTTTGTCTTTATTTATACTTGCTGCTCTATGGGATGCATAATCTGGATCAGTATATGTATTTATATTACTTACTTTTATTTCAGCAAGGTTATAATCTATTAACTGATTCTTTATTGCCTGTAATAGATTTATATGATAATCATTTTCTTCTTTTTCTATTGCATTTGCCCATATCTCTTTATTTGTTGCTTGTGGTGGATATTTATCATATATATAACTTTCTTTCCATATATGGCTTCCAATATATAAATATATATTCTCTGGATTACTTCCACATTTGTCTATTAAGGATTTAATTAATGCTTTAGGTAATCCTCTATTTATGTGATAAATTCCACAATGTGCTAATGCAGTAACTCCTTTTTCTCTATCTTCTGCTATTAATATAGGACAATCTGCCATATTATGTGTTACTGCTACTTTAGGGTATTTATTAGATATTATTAAAATATCTGCTTCTATTAGTTCATTAAAATAGTCTTTTTTTTGCATTTTAGTTTCATCTAAAATTACTGCTTTATCATCAGGATAAACGTCATTATCTTCCATTTTTTGTCTTGTATGGAACATTTTTAGTCCCGAAAAACCATGCTTGTTTCCAAGTTTAATTCTATCTTTTTTATATGCTTCATATATATCTTCTTCAGTATAATTTTCTGGATAAAATTTCTTTGATCTTGAAAAAAGGCCATCTTTCATATTTCCTTCAAATATTACTATTTGTGATTTCATTAAACATTGAATCTAAAGTGACAGATATCTCCATCTTGCATTAGATAGTCTTTTCCTTCTACTCTAGCCTTTCCTGCTTCTCTTACTTTTAATTCACTACCGTATTCTATAAGATCATCATATGAAATTACTTCTGCACGTATAAATCCTTTTTCGAAATCTGTATGGATAATTCCAGCACATTCTTTAGCATTCATTCCTTTTCTAAATGTCCATGCTCTTACTTCATCTTTTCCTACAGTAAAATATGTTGCTAAACCTAAGATATCATATGTTGCTTTAATTAGTTTATCTAATCCACTTCCATCTAAACCTAAAGCTTCTAACATTTCTTGTTTTTCTTCTTGATTTAGTTCACTTAAGTCTTCTTCTACTTTTGCGCATAAGCTTACTACTCTTGCATTTTCACGTGATGCGTACTCTTTTACTTTTTGTACATATTCATTATCTGGATTTCCTAGCTCACTTTCTTTGATATTTGCTAAATAGATAATTGGTTTTAGAGTTAAGAAACTATATGATTTAATTACTTTCTTTTCTTCATCTGTTAAATCTAATTGTCTTAATGGTTTCTCTTCTTCTAATGCTTTCTTACATTTTTCTAATACTTCTGTTTCTAAAATATCATCTTTATCTTTTGTAGTTCTTGCTTTTTTAGCAACTCTTTCTAATCTACTATTAATTACATCTAAGTCTGCTATTGCTAATTCAAGATTAATTGTTTCTATATCTCTTATTGGATCTATTCCACCTTCTACATGGATTATTTTTCCATCATCAAAACATCTTACTACTTCTACTATAGCGTCTGTTTCTCTTATATGAGCTAAGAATTTATTTCCTAATCCTTCTCCTTTAGATGCTCCTTTTACAAGTCCTGCTATATCAGTAAATTCATATGCAGTTGGTATAAATCTATTTGGATCATACATTTCTTTTAATTTATCCATTCTTTCATCTGGTACTGTTACTACTCCTACATTAGGTTCTATTGTAGCAAAAGGATAATTTTCTGCTAATATTTTTTGATTTGTAATTGCATTAAATAATGTAGATTTTCCTACATTTGGTAATCCTACAATTCCTGCTGTTAAACTCATAATATCCCTCTTTTCTTCACTTATTATAACATAATAAAAAGAAAATAATACCCTAAGGTATTATTTTTCTTAACTATATATGTTGATATTATTCTTATTTCTCATTGGTATTTCAATTTCTTCATCTTGATAACCCCAGTCTATTTTATAGTCTGGTAACATTTTTGTTCTAAATGGCATCATTCTTGGCATTAATATTACTGCTTCAAAATATCCAAATGTTTTTAATTCAGAAACAGATATTAATGGTTCTTCTTTTCCATCTACTAATTGAGTTCCACATCTATTAGACATTTCTTCTAATGTATAAATATCTTCAGATAATAGATAAATAGTATTACCAAAGCACATTTTTAATATTTCCACATCTTCTTTAGAGTACATATTTGCTAAATGTACATAACTTTGAATTGTTACTGTAATTCTAATATTAATAGATCTACAGAATCCTAACTTTAATGCAAAATCTTTAATAGGTATCATTGAATCAAATTCATCTAATAATAAATTTAATCTACTCTTATGATCTCCATATATATCTACTGCATCTATTACTTGATTAGCAAATAATGGTATTAAGTTACGATATTGTTGACTAATTCCACTTACTATAAATATAACTGTTGGTTCTTTTGTTAACATTGATAAATCAAAATCATTGTTAGATAGCATATTAGCTAGATTTTCTTTAGATAAGTATCTTTCTATTTTTTGATTGAATACAGATAATATACTTCCTTTTGTTTCAGTAGGTGCTAATAAAGTACCTATTAATTTAATATATATAACTGAATTCTTATCTAATTTATCAAGCAACTCTTTATAATTTTCTGGTTTTTGAAGTGAATTAGCTAAAGCCATAACACTTGATAAGTTAATTTCATCTTTTTTAGCATTTTCAAATAAGTATAGTACTAATCCAGTAAAATAATTAATTGTTGAGTTAATCCAAAATGGATCAGAATTATTATTGTTACTATCTGATAATAAATAATATCCTAAATTCTCTATTAAATCTAATGCTTTATCTTTATTTCCTTCTTTATATTGTCTATATGCTAATTCTAGTGGATTCCAACTATTTCCATAACGTGAATCATTAAAATCTATTGCTATTACATTATAACCTTCTTTTTTAAATTGATTAGCTGTCTTTTTATAGATTTCTCCTTTTGGATCATTAATAACAGTTGATTCTTTTGCTTTCATTGCTAATCTTAGGATCGGTAGAATTACTACTTGAGTTTTTCCACTTCCTGTACATCCTATTAATAAGTTATGTGCTTCATTAGTATCAATGTATAAATAATTATCATCATACATTACTGGTAAACCAGATTTTTCAACTCCAGTTTTTAAATTAACTGGTATTGTTCTTTGATGCATTTCATCTCTTGTTGCCCATTTTGAATAATTCATTATTATTCCCCCTTCCACTTACATTAAAACATACAATTATAATTAAGATTTAAACAATAACGACTTTCTATGTTATAATGGTTTTGGTGATTAAATGTTTTCTAATGAATTAGTCATTAAAATATTGAATTATATAGATAATAATTTATATAAGAAGATTCCTATTGATGAATTATCTAATATATTTCACTATAATAAGGATTATATTATGAGATTATTTAAAAGAGAGATTGGTTATACTATTACTAATTATATTAATACGAAAAGAATTTATAATTCTTTAAAGTCTTATATATATACTGATTTATCTATATTGAATATTTCTATAAATTATGGATTTTATTCACAGGAGTATTATTGTGAGATGTTTCATAAAATTATTGGAGTACCTCCTTCTACATATTATAAATTTATTAATTCAAGAAGTTTTGTAAGTATTAAAGATACTGAAATTATTCAGAATAGTATTTCTAAAATTGATTATGATTATCGTAGAATAGATAATTATATTAATAATGTTCCGCCTAAAAGTACTGTTAAAGTATTATCAATATTCAAATAAAAAACACCAAATGGTGTTTTTATATTGTTGGACTTACTCCAGGTCCTACTGGAAGACCTACTATATACCATAATACTACTAGTACTATCCATGCTACTGATATAAGTAAGAAGTATGGTGTTACTAATTGTAATGATTTTCTTATAGTAAATGGTTTATCTTTATGTAAATTATAGATATTTAAATATCCTATATATATTACGAATGATGCTAGTAAAGGTGTA
This sequence comes from uncultured Caryophanales bacterium, assembly GCA_945228905.1. Lineage (GTDB taxonomy): Bacteria > Bacillota_I > Bacilli_A > RF39 > UBA660 > UBA3789. The sequence continues at coordinate 11,520 of CALYOH010000001.1, read as the reverse complement.
AATCCTTTAGTCATTGAATCTCCTGCTCTCATTACTATTTGAGCAAATTGTGGAGATATATTTGATTGCATAAACATTGGTACTACAACTGGTGAGAATATCGCCCATTTGCTTGCTGGAGATGTTAAGAATAAGTTTGCTACCGCTATAAATAGTAAAGTTACTATTAATAGTGGTACTCCGCTTAATTGCATTTGTTCTAATAAGTTTGTTAACCATATTGTTATTATTGTTCCTATATTTGTTTTTCTCCATACTGCTATAAATTGAGATACTACAAATATTAGGATTATAATACTACCAATATTATTGAATTTTTTACCTGTTTTTTCTATTAAATCTTTATCATTTTTTAATGACTTACTACCTATTCCATATGCTATACCCGCTAGTATAAAGAATAATGAAACCATATATGTAAATCCATCTTGGAAATATGCATTATCTCCAAACAATTGATTTAAATATGTTATCTCTTTCATATCTAGTAGCATACCAGAATATGGTAGATTTGGAATTAATGAATATATTACTATGAATAGAACAACTATACTTACGATAAGTGCATAAGTAAGTCCTCTTTTTTCATATTTTTCTTTTTCTAATTCTTGTTGTTCTTCTTCTTCAACTGCTAATACATTATATTGTTCAGTTTTTGCAAATTCTTCATCTTTCTTATATTTACCTATTCTTGGTGCTATTAACGCTTCAATTATAATAGTTCCAACAATTGATAATATAATACTTGCAACTATTATAAATATTAAGTTTGAAGATAATGCAATATGAGCATTTTCATCAATTAATTGAGCAGCTAATTTTGTATAATTTATTAATGCTACTTCTGTAGATCCTACAAATATTGATACTCCACATCCAAATGATACACCACAGAATGCTGTTACTATACCTAAAATAGGATTTCTATTGTTAATAAAGTATACTAGTGCCATTAATGGAATTAGTATTGCATAACCAACTTCATTAATTAGCGATGAAACTATAGATATAAATATTACTAAGAATGTAACAACATATTTATTAAATTTACTAATATGTCTTCTTGTTAACATTTCAATGAATCCTGTAGCTTCTGCTACCGTTAAACCAATTAATGATATTAATAGTGTTCCTAAAGGTGCAAAACTTAAAAAGTTTTTAGCGGCATTACTAATAATAAATTTTATTCCATCAAATGAGAAAAGATTTTCTACAGTAACTAATGTTGGTTCTAGTTCTAATGTATTTGGATTTACTACACTATATGTTGCTTGTGTTTGTAGTAATGATAGTATTCCACTTAATATAATTGTTAAGAATATTAAAACTAAGAAAACTGTTACTGGATGAAAATAAAATTTTTTAAGTCTAAGTTTCTTTTTCTCAAACATTATTGTTCCTCCTCTAATACTTTTTTCAGTTTTTTATTAAATTCTATTCTAGGAATTAGTATTGTTCTTCCACAATTTAGACATTTTATCTTAATATCTGCACCAACTCTAACTATTTCCCATTCATTAGTTCCACATGGATGTTGTTTTTTCATAATTACTTTAGAGCCTAACTTATAGTTATTATTATTTTCCATTGTGAATCTCTATTTGTTGATATGGAATCTTTATTCCTGATTTATCAAACTCTTTTTTTATTTCTTTTCTTAAGAATCTCTCTGTTGCAAAGTGTTGCATTGGCTCTGTTTCTACAACAACTCTATATACAACAGATGAATCTCCTAAGGAATTAACTCCCCATAATTCTAGATCTTTTGTAGCATGAGGGATATTTCCGTTAAGTCTTTTAAATAAATTATTAAATGTTTCTTCTATTTCTTCTTCATTATTTTCATAAGCAATTCCTACATCAACAACTGCTAATGAATTATTATCACTATAGTTTATGATATTATCCATATATCTATTAGATATTATCTTAGTTGCTCCTTTGAAGTTTCTGATACGTGTTGTTCTTAATCCTATAAAAACAACTTCTCCCATAAATCCTTCGATTTCTATTGTATCTCCTACTTCATATTCTCCTTCTGCTATTATAGAGAATCCTGCTATTATGTCTTTCGCAAGATCTTGGAATGCTAAACCTATTATTGCTGTTCCTATACCTAAACCAGCTAATATTTTATTAACATTTACTCCAAAACTTGAAAGTATAGCTAATATAACTAATATTACTATAATGTATTTAATGATATTAATAATTAGACTTTTTATTGTATCTATTCTTTGTCTTTGAGACGCTTTCAATCTATTAGATGCAAATCTTGTCTTTTTTATAATACCTTTTATTATTTTGAATATTACTACACCTAAGATTATATAGATAATTGGAGTTAATATTTTCATAATATCGAAAGATAAGTTTAATATATTTATTTTCATTATCTATCAACCTCTATATTCATTATTTCTAATAATCTACTTAAATCGTTATCATTTACAAAACTTATTTCTATTTTATTTTTCTTTATTACTACTTTAGTTCCTAGCTTTTCACTTAATTCATTTTGTAAATAAGCATATTCATTTGTTTTATTTCTTTTTTGTTTTTGAGGATTTGTTTTAGTTATTTCCGGTTCTTGTGTTAATGTTTCTAATTCTCTTACACTTATACCTTTATTGATAATAATATTCTCTAATTCTTTTTGTTGTTCTACATTATCTAACTTACTTAATACTCTGGCATGTCCCATAGAAATCTTTTTAGAATTAATATCTTCTTGTATTGGTTCTGGAAGATTCAATAATCCTAACATATTTGTTATATGACTTCTACTCTTTCCTAGCCTATTAGCTAATTCTTCTTGTGTTAGATTTAATGTTTCTTTTAATTTCTTATATGCTTGAGCTTCTTCTATAGCAGTAAGATTTTCTCTTTGTAGATTTTCTAATAGAGCTATTTCCATCATTTGAGTATCATTGAAATCTCTAATGATTGCTGGTATTTCAGTTAAACCAGCCATTTGAGATGCTTTTACTCTTCTTTCTCCTGCTATTATTTCATAACCTTTTATAGATTTCTTAACAATAATTGGTTGAAATACTCCATGTTCTTTAATTGAACTTGCTAATTCTTGTAATGCTTCTTCATCAAATATTTTTCTTGGTTGGTATGGATTACTTCTAAGTTCATTTAATGGAACATTTACTATTTCATCTTTTGGAGTAGATTCTACTATTTTTTCTTCTACTGTACTATAGTCTAGTATTTCACTATTAAATAGTTCTTCTAATCCCTTTCCTAGAGCTCTTCTTTTTGGTATTCCGCTTTCTTGAATATTACCCGTTTCCATTTCTTTCAATCACTTCCTTTGCTAGATTGAGATATGCTTCTGATCCTCTACTTTTTGGATCATATGCAATTATAGGTTCTCCATGTGATGGAGCCTCTGTCAATCTTACTAATCTTGGTATTATTGTATTATATACCTTTTCTTTAAAGAATCTTCTTATATCTTCTACTACTTCAAAGCCTAAATTAGTTCTAGAATCTAACATTGTTAATAGAACTCCTTCTATATCTAATGTTGGATTTAAACTCTTTTGAGCTAACATTATTGTTTTTAGTAATTGTGTTATTCCTTCTAGAGCAAAGAATTCACATTGTACTGGAATTATTACTGAATTTGATGCTGTTAAAGCGTTTGTTGTAATAACTCCTAAAGATGGAGGACAATCAATAATTATAAAATCATAATTATCTTTTATTTCATTTAAACAATTTTTTAATTGTTCCCCTTTTTTAAATCCATTTTGTGTTTTACTTTTTTCTAAAAATTCAGCTTCTAATCCAGCTAAATTTAATGTTGCTGGAAGGACAAATAATTTATCATACTTTGTTTTAATTATTGCTTCTGTTACTGTACATTCTCCAATTAAAACATCATATATACTTTTATCTATTTCCCCTTTATTAATTCCTACACCAGTAGTTGTATTTCCTTGAGGATCTAAGTCTATTAATAAAACTTTTTTACCTAATACTGCTAATGATGCAGAAAGATTAATACTTGTTGTTGTCTTTCCAACGCCACCTTTTTGATTTACTAATGATACAATCTTTCCCATCTAATCACCCATTTTCATATTACTAATTTATTGTATCAAATATTATGCTTTTTTTAAATGATTTTATAAAAAAAAGTAGATTTAAAATCTACTTTATTGATCTTCTTTTTCAATTTTAATAATCATTTGATATGTAGTTGGGAAGTTCATCTCATCTGTTGATATTTTTATACCATGATCTTTTAGATCATTTATAACTTCTCTAATCTTTTTTTGTGCTTCTTCTATTGAGTATGTACTACTACCAAATTGATTCATTGCCATTAAATCAGCTGGTAAGTTAACTGATGATAAATCAGAAGCTTTGAAATAGTCTTCACTAGATTTTTTGTCTATATTAGCATAAGGATCTGCTTTAACAATCTTTTCAGCTGGAGTTATAAAGTTATCTGGATTCATATTAACAGGTGCATTTAAATTTAATAAACTATCTAATGCTGATCCAGCTTTTCCACTGTTAGGTTTTTTATCATTGTTTTCAGGTTTGATACTCTTTGCAGATTCTTTAACTTGATTAACATCTACTGTCGTTTGTGATACTTCTGGTACTAAAGGTGCTTTTTCTTCTTTTTCTATCTCACCATAATTTATAAATTTACCCATAGGTGACTCCTCTCCTTCTGGAGGTGCAATTTTTACAACTCCGTAATCTGAATTTTTGTCTTTTAGTATATCCGCTGTTGGAACCAATGGACTTTCATTAACAAAGTTCAATGCTGATGCAGTTAAATCAGTTGGTTCTTTACTAACAAAAGGAATATCTTCTTCTACAGGTCCTGTATTATCCCCTTTCATATTCTTTATTTCTTCTTCTACATTTCTTACACTTAATTTATTATCAATTATTTTCTTTAACATTTCTTTTTGTTCTTCTTCAGTTGATAAATTTAATAATGCTCTTGCATGTCTTTCTGATATCTTTTCTTTTAGAATTGACTCTTGAATTTCATCAGGAAGTGATAATAATCTAAGTTTGTTTGCTACTGCTGATTGACTCTTACCCATTGTCTTTGCTAATGCTTCTTGAGTCATTTGGTCAATCTCTAATATTTTTTGATAAGTTCTTGCTTCCTCAATAGGATTAAGATTTTTTCTTTGAAGGTTTTCAAGTAAAGCTACTTTTGAACTCTCTTTATCATCTAAATCTCTAATAATAGCTGGGATTTTAGTTAATCCTGCTAATGCTGAGGCTTTACATCTACGTTCTCCAGCAATGATTTCATATTTACCATTCACCTTTCGAACTATTATAGGTTCTATAACACCATGTTCTTTAATAGAAACAGCTAACTCCTTAAGTGATCTTTCATCAAAGACTACTCTTGGTTGGAATCTGTTTGGTATTATGTCATCTAAATATAATTGTACTACTTCGCTTTTCTCTTCTTGAAACATAATCTTCCCCTCTATTCTTCACTTACCCTATATTAACATTATAGATTATTTTCATTAAAAAAGAAAGTTATTTTTTACTTTCTTTTTATTATTATTAAACTTCTTTGACTTTCTTCTATAGGAAGTATAAATCTATCTATTTTTTCAATTATATATTTTTTCTCTAATTTATTTTGTACTTCTTTTGTTAATTCTTCTTCAATATTACCTTTCATAGCAATAAACTTACCATTATTATTTACTAGATGCATTGTATAATTTAAGAGTTTATCTATATTTGCTACTGCACGAGATGTAACTATATCAAATTTTCCTTTAAAGTCTTCTCCTCTTACATGGATAGCTTCTATATTTTTTAATTCAAGTTCTTTTATTATTTCATTTAAGTAATTTACTCTTTTTAATAATGAATCTATAAGAGTTACTTTTAAGTTAGGATATATTATTTTAAGTACTATTCCTGGAAAACCTGCTCCTGTACCAACATCACATAGGGTTTCCTCTTTACTTAAATCAACTACTCTTGCAATTGTTAAACTATCATAAAAGTGTTTTAAATATACATCTTCTTCTTCAACTATTCTTGTAAGATTAATCTTTTCATTCCATTCAATCATAAGTTTATAGAATTTATCTAGTTTATTTAGTTGTTTTGATGTTACTTCTATATTTAATTCTTTTAATGATTTTATAAATTCTTCTTTATTCATCTTTGTTATATTCCTTTTTTAAATATACTGATAATATTGAAATATCTGTTGGATTAACTCCGCTTATTCTTATTGCTTGAGCTATTGTTTTTGGTCTTACTTCATTTAATTTTTGTCTTGCTTCACTAGCAATATTTTTTATTTTATTATAATCGATATCTTCTGGAATTTGTTTTTTCTCTAGTTTTAGTAATTTTTCTGCTTCTTTATAGGCTTTCTTTATATATCCTTCATATTTTAGATATATTTCTAATTGTTCTTTTATATCATTACTAAATGGAATATCTATTATTTTTTCTAAGAATTCTATTGTTATTTCAGGTCTTTTTAATAGACTTTCTACTGACATTGTTGCTGTAGGTATTTGAATATTATTATCATTAAATATCTTTTCTATATCTTTTGTTATCTTTATTTTTGTTTCTTCTGCATATTTTTTTATTTCTTTTATTTTGTCTTCTTTATCTCTTAATCTTTTAATTTGTTCTTCATCAATTAATCCTACTTCATAACCATATTCTCTTAGTCTTAAATCAGCATTATCACTTCTAAGTAATAGTCTAAATTCAGCTCTACTTGTTAATAATCTATAAGGATCTCTAATTCCTTTAGTAATTAAATCATCTATAAGTACTCCAATATATGCTTCATTTCTTTTTAATACTAATGGTTCTTTTCCTTCTAATTTTTGTCCAGCATTTATTCCTGCCATTAATCCTTGGCAAGCTGCTTCTTCATATCCACTAGTTCCATTGATTTGTCCTGCAGTAAATAAATTTTTTAATATTTTTGTTTCTAAAGATGCATTTAATTGTGTTGGATAAATTGCATCATATTCTATTGCATAACCATATTTTAATATTTTTGCATTTTCAAATCCAGGAAGTGAATGTACCATTTTTTCTTGTACTTCTGGTGGCATAGATGTAGAAAAGCCTTGTAAATACATATCATCATAGTATCTACTTTCTGGTTCTATAAATAATTGATGTCTTTCTTTATCTTTAAATCTAACTACTTTATCTTCTATAGATGGACAATATCTTGGACCTATTCCTTCTATATCATCTAATGCTCCATACATTGAAGATTTATTTAAATTATCCATTATTATTTTATGAGTTTCTTCTGTTGTATAAGTTAAGTAACATGGTTCTTGCTCTTCTATTTTATATTGTGGTTCTAAATCAAAACTAAATGTTAGATATTTATTATCTCCAGGTTCTATTTTTGTTTTAGAAAAATCTATTGAATTTCTATCTATTCTTTGTGGTGTACCTGTTTTTAATCTTTTTATTTCAAAACCATATTCTTTTAATTTGTCACTTAAGTGATTTGATGGTTTTTCTCCGTGTGGACCTTGTCTTGTTCTTGTATTTCCTACTAAAATATCTGCTTTTAAATATGTTCCTGTTGTTAAAATTACTATTTTGGATTCTATTTTTTTTCCATCTTCTAAGATTACTCCATGTACTTCATTATCTTTTACTATTAAATCTTCTACCATTGCTTCTTTAATAGTAAGATTTTCTAATGAATTTAGAGTATTTAACATTTCTTTTGGATAAGCTATTTTATCTCCTTGAGCTCTTAAAGATTGTACTGCTGGTCCTTTTGCACTATTTAACATTTTAATTTGAAGGTGTGTTTTATCAGCAACTTTACCCATTATTCCACCTAAAGCATCTATTTCACGTACTACTATACCTTTTGCAGATCCTCCAATATGTGGATTACATGGCATATCTGCTATATTCTTTAAATTACTTGTTATTAGTAGTGTTTCATGTCCTTTTTTTGCTGAAGCATATGCCGCTTCACATCCTGCATGACCTCCACCTACTACTATAATATCTACCATTTTCTCACCTTCTTATTTTTATTTTCTTTTTTTTATCATTTATTAATAAAATAATTATTTGAACAAATATTATGGAAAGGAAAAGTTTCATAATTATTTGTGAAACAAATCCTAGAATATTGTTAATATCTACTATTGGTGTTGGAAATAAATCATTAATAAATCTAACTTTTCCCTTAAAGTAATTAGTACCTATTGAACTTGCTATAAATACATTCTTTTATTGTTGATAATATCATATATACTCTCTTTTTATTTTCCTAAACAAAATCTTGAAAACATTTCATCTAGTAATTCTTCTTCATATGTTGAACCATTTATTGTACCTAACTCTTCCCATATACTCTTTATATCTAACTCAATCATATCTATCGGCATATCTTCTTTTAGTGCTTTTTCTATGTCTTCTACTCTATTTAAACATCTTTTTAATATGCTTATACTTCTTGAATTACTTAGGTATGTTGGATTTTTTGTCTCTAATTCATTTAAATTAAATAATTCAACTATTTTTTCTTTTAATTCATCTATTCCTTTATTTTCAGTTATACTTAATTCTATTATTTTATCTTTATCTACTTTTAATTCATTTCTATCTAATTTACTATCTAGATCTATTTTATTAATTAAGATTAGATATTTTTTATTAGATATTTTTTCTAATAATTCTTTAATATCTTTAGATAATTCTTCATTATTATTAAGCATAAATAATATTAAATCAGCTTCATCCATTATTTTTAAACTTTTTTCTACACCTATTGCTTCTATAATATCTTCTGTTTCTCTAATACCTGCGGTATCTATCATATTTAATAGAATTCCATTTATTGATATTTGTCCTTCTACTATATCTCTTGTAGTACCGGCTATATTAGTAACAATTGCTTTATCTTCTTGTAGTAAGGCATTTAATAATGAGCTTTTTCCTACATTTGGTCTACCTATAATTGAAGTTTTTATTCCTTCTTTTATAATTTTACCATTTTCTGATTCTTTTAATATTCTTTTTATTTTCTCTTTTAACTTAGTTATTTTAGGTATTAATAAATCATTTGTAATAATATCAACATCATCGTATTCCGGATAATCTATATTTACGTTGATATTACTTATTATTTGTACCATATCATCTCTTAATTCATTGATAAGATTAGATGTTTTTCCATCTATTTGGTTAGCAGCCATTTTTCTTTGTGTTTCTGTTTTTGAATCAATCATATCCATAACAGCTTCTGCTTCTAGTAAGTCTATTCTTCCATTTAAGAAAGCTCTCTTAGTAAATTCTCCTGGTTCTGCTAAACGACATCCTTTTTCTAGTAATAGTTCTAGTACTCTATTTGTTGGAGCAATACCACCATGAGTATTAATCTCAACTACATCTTCTGTTGTAAATGTTTTTGGAGATTTCATTACTGATACTAATACTTCATCAATTATTTCATTATTATCTACTATGTGTCCATAATTAATTGTATGTGAAGCTACTTTAGTAAGATCTTTTCCTTTAAAGATTGAATTTACTATTTCTATTGCTTCTTCACCTGACACTCTTACTATAGCGATTGCACCGACACCTTGAGATGTTGCTATTGCACATATTGTATCATTCATGGTATTCCTCCTTTTCCGGGAATATTATAGCATATTTATTAATATTATTAAATATTTTTTTATCCCATATATATCCATATTATTATAATATTAACATTATTTAATTTATATAAATAAAAATAGGGCAAATAGTTATGTAAACAATGTAAAAAAAAATAATAGACGTTTATTCATTATTACCAATTAGGAATGTTATTATGTATTTTGTTATTTCTAATATAAAAACATCTTCAATGAAGTAGAGTGGATTATCTTTCTTAAATAAATCCATATCTTTATTATCAATTTCATTTACTATTTTTATATTCTTTATATATCTATTTGTCCAATATAATATACTTTCAACTGTTTTATTATCATCTATAAACCATTCTTATAACTTATCTTTAAAAGAAAGTGAAGTAGTGGAGTAATTAGTTTTATATTCTTTATTAAATTCATCTTTTTCATAACAATTTACTGAAATTGTAGATGGACCAATGCTTTTAGATAGGTAAGAAGTCATATTAAGTAATTCATCTAAATAAGCACTTATATAATTTATTCATAATATCACCTATTATAATTATAGCAAAAAAGAAGATTATTCATCTTCTTTTGGTTTTACCACAACGTATCTGTTTGGTTCTTCTCCTTCACTTTCTGTATATACACCTTTAAAATTAGTTAAAGTGTTGTGAATAATTCTTCTTTCATATGAATTCATTGAATCTAATTTTACTTCAACTTTTGTTGCTCTTACTTCTTTTCCAATTCTTCTAGCAAGTCTTTCTAATGATTTTTCTCTTTTTTCTTTATATTCATTTACATCTATAGTAAATTTATAATTTTTACCTAGCTCATTGCTTAAATGTTGGCTTACTAATATTGATAAAGCTTTTAAATTCTTTCCATTTTTTCCAATTAGTAATGCATCTTTATCTGAAAAAATGATATATTTTGGAACTTCTTCTTTATTTTTAACTTCTATATTAACTGCAAAACCCATATCTTTTAATACTTTTATTAAGTAATCTTTGATATGTTTAATTACTTCTCTTTTTTCTACTACTTCAATTTCAACTTTCTTACTTTTGAATAATCCACCTTTAGTTTCTGAAATTTCTTTAATTAATAGATTTTCTTCAACCTCTTGTAATTCTTCCTTTGCTAATTGAATAGCTTCTTCTTTATTTTTTCCTATATATCTATGCTTTTCCATTTAAACTCTTACTCCTTTTAATTAATATATTTTGAACTATAGTGAATATGTTTGATGTTACCCAATATATTCCTAAACCTGTTGGCATGAATATACCAGTTAAAATAATCATTCCTGTCATCATAGTTGGCATCATTTTCATAGTTGGATCTTCCATATTACCAGTTGAATTCATTTTGAATGAGAAGAATGTTGTTCCTCCAATTATTAATATTAATAATATATATGCATAAAATGTTGTTGTACCGATTCCTACCATTGGAGTAGTTCCTAATTGTAATCCTAAGAACTTATCTTCAAATATAACTGGTGTTCTTTGTACAGCTTCAAAAAATGCTATAAATATAGGTAATTGTATAAATGCAAATAGACACCCAGCCATTGGATTTATCTTATATTTTTGATAAATGGCCATCATTTCTTGATTTTGCTTCATTAATGATTCTTGATCATTTTTTCCTGCATATTTCTTTTGAAGTCTATTTAATTCTGGTTGAGCTTTTTTCATTAGTTCAGATTGCATTGCTGTTTTTCTTGTTAATGGGAAAGCAATTAATCTAATAACTAAACTTATTATTATTACTAATATACCATAATATTTTACTGACTGTCTCTTATACACAACTGACGCTGCCGACGATCTTACGCAGGTAGATCTCG